>JACQNF010000074.1 GCA_016203215.1 Candidatus Woesearchaeota archaeon | reverse complement strand
TCGAGATTTTCTACAGAGCCCACCCATTCAAAACCTTTATATATTTTGATTCTTTCTTTATTCTCGTCAGGATGGACGGCGAAAAGAGGCGAGGATTTAGTACTAATTCTATCGATGTTCCTGTTTTGTCTCGCCTGCGCTCGCGGAAAGGGCAAGTGACTATTTTCATCATTATCGGAATCGTTATCCTCTTTGTTTTCGCAGGAGTTTTGTACTTGATGAAGACAACCATTCCGGAACGTCTCACTGCCGACGGGGCACCGATTATCGCGTCCGTTCCCGCCGAATTTCAACCGATCCAGGTGTACACCGACAACTGTTTACGAAGTACTGCCGTGCGCGGATTGAAACTGCTTGGACAACAGGGAGGACATATCTATCCCGAATTAGCGGGGAAGTACACTTTTAATCCTACCGAAGCAGACGGCATCCTCCTCGGATCGCTTCCTGTTCCGTATTGGTATTACAAGCAAAACCCTAGTGGCGAAGATCATAGCATCTATACATCCCTTCAACCGAAGCTTTCTCAATCTTCTGATCCTGTGCTCAGCGTGGAGGCGCAGTTAAATCGGTTTGTCCGTGAACGGCTCTTTGCCTGCCTGAATGCCTATCGGCCTTTTGTTGATCAAGGCTTTGCGATTACTGTGGCTGAGGAAAATGTGAAAATATCAACGACGGTGATGGACGAAACCGTTCGATTTCTCTTAGAACTCCCTGTCTTGGTGAAGAGGGGCTCAGCAGAACGAGAACTCACTACGTTCTTTGTTGAAATTCCTCTCCCTCTAAAGCAGTATTTTGATGTCGCCTCGCAAATTACCAAAGCACAGCAAGATGTTCGTTTCTTGGAACGGCAAGGCATGGAACTTGTTTCAATCTATTCCCGGAAGGACAGTCGCTATCTTGCTCCGATTACGGGAGACGGCTATGATCTTGCGTCTACTCTTGTTTGGAGTGAGGCAAATCTCAAGAAGACGTACACTAATCTTTTGACCTCATATGTTCCCATGTTGCAGTTCTTAGGCAGTGCAAATTTCTATTATGCTCCTATCAGCGGCATTCTCACGCAAAAAGTGACGGATAATGCGGTGTTGACGATGGCAGGAGCAGATGATATTGACATCTCATTTAATTTTGTCCCTTCCGATATCCACTTTAAGACTAATAGTCAAAATGGTGTTCTCTCCCCCAACAATGCTCTCGTGAGTGCGAGTATTTTTACGTTTGGTTTTCAAGAATATGACACCCATTATGACATCAGCTATCCCGTCCTCGTCACCTTGCGTGATGAGAATGTTCTGGAGGGGGAAGATTACATCTTCAATTTCGCGTTAGAATCTAATATCCGCAATAACGAACCTGCGCCTGCCGGAAAACCAGATGTCGAACGCGCGCCGGTTCCGGTCTCTTCCATTGTGTGCAACCCTGAGCAAAGAGATACGGGCTTGCTCAAGACGGTTGTTGTTGACAGCTACACGAAAGAACCGGTGGAGGCAGTTCGTATCGGTTTCACGATTCCAGACCAGACAGATTGTCAGATGGGATTGACGGACAAGGAAGGTGTCGTTGAAGAAAAATATCCTGCGGTCTATGGCGGAGTGGTCACGTATCTAAAACCGGGCTATTTGACTAATTTCTATCCTATTGATACGTATCGATTGAAAGAAAAAGATAGTTTGATCGGCTATGCTGTGGCGGACACCAGCGCTTCGAAAGTTGTGGAATTGGATCGGTTGCAGAAGATCAGCATCAATGCTGTCAAGAGAAACGTGGAAAAGTGCGTGACTCCGCTGGTCTGTGAATATACAACCGGTGAACATGCGTTGCTTCTTCCGTACAAAGACATTTCTTGTTCTAAAGGTGTTCAGCAGTGTTTCTTTCCTTCGGGAGGAAGTCTCTTTGGCGCTGGCGAGCCCTGGATTTCCATCGAGGCTGAATCGAGCATCAGTAAGCACAACGACTATTATTTGACGCAAGGAACATCTCCACTTGCTGCAGATGAAGAAGTGCTCGTCACATTGGAGAGGGTAAAAGGATTACGGAATGAGGTTGTTAACGAGCCGTTTGTCGCCGCCGCGACGGTCAAGGGGCTTAATCTACAGAGTTCGGCGAGTGCTCCCCGTGTTCTTCCAGAGGTTCAGCTTGTCCCCGGTGTGTACCGCGTTTCTGTTCAAGCGATCAAGAAGAGCAACGTCATTATTCCCGAAAACGAACGCTGTTTTGCGTACGATATTCTCACGGTAACGGAGCAAAAATGTTTCACCCTCTCCTCCACGACGATGGAATCCTATCTTCTTGGTGGATATGAATGGAACAGCACTGCAACGTACCTGACGATCACTCCCGAGATGTTGTACCCTTCGACAGAAATTACGTTCAGCGTGCCGGTCCAGAATATCGGCGCCATTCCTGAAACCATTTCAACCGTTCAAAATGAATGCGGTGGCTTCCTGTGTGCCGGGGGCGGTTGTCTCTTTGAAGGCTGTACGGAAAAGAATATTGTCGTCCCTGCCCTGGTGGTTGAAGACGTACAGGTTCCTGGCGAAATCGCCAAAAAGGCAAGCGAACCGGCGTATCGAAATCTCTTGAAACCAACATTTAAGTAAAGCGAACATATTGAAATTAACGTGATGAGAAAAAAGTGGTGAGTGCGTGAATGAATCAAAAGAGTAGAGAAGAGTTCCAATCTGTTTCACGGAAAACAATGGGTTTGTTTATTGTCGCTCTCATTTTGCTCTTGCCTGTCTCTTCTGCGGGCGCACTTGCCGGGACGTTGACAATCACCAAGAATACGGGGAAAGCTGGCCTTGAGGGGGTGATCGATGCAACTGATGATGTCTGGGCGGTAGAAGCAACAGTTTCAAGTCTTCAAGAAGGAGAGGTCGTCGCACCGGAAAATGTTCAGATTAAACTGGGGACCAATAAAAAGAACTTTAACAGCTGTTCTGTTACGGATGCCGGTGCCGTTTGTCAGTATCTCGAGCCCTTAACTGGTGGAATTACGCCGGGGACGTATCCTTTCACTATTCTCTACAGCCCTGCGGCAGGCACCCCGGATCAGCGATCGAGTGTCATTGCTGCAGATGGTGCGCCGCCGGGAATAACGTTTGTACAGGGCAATGCCAAGCAAGAAGGAAATAAAGTCGCGCTTTCGTTTACCATCGATGATTCGGATACGTCGCCGTGTGTCGGCCTCGCAAAAGTAAGTGTTGTTGATGTTGACAGCGGGTCAGTGTTGATGGCAAAAGATGATTTCTCATCAAGCTTCTGCAGTGAATACCGATTTGGTGACGATCTCACGTACAATGGATTCTTGTCTGGGTTGACGGGGGAAGGCGTCCGCCGTCTTAAAGTGGTGGCGGAAGACCGTCTTGGTCACAGCGCAACGAGCAGTACCGTCTCGTTCTTGACCGATTTTGTTCCGCCAGAAGTTCTGGGTCTGAATTTCACGGGATTTGGCAGGTTCTTAGGTGGAACGGAACAGGAATCGGCTGTTGTCATCCGTATCCGAGAGAAAAGCACGTTGACACCTGCTGTCGTTGTGGCAACAGCAGAACACACGACGTTGGACAAGACCGCCGCGACGAGCTGTGTTCGCGCAAAAGAAGATCCATTGATCTGGGAATGCACTTGGGCGAGTGTAAAAGTTGACCCTGCGTCGTCGCTAGCGGTTACGGTAAGCGCAACAGATGCGCTGGGCAATGCGGTGGAGATGACGGTGACTCAAGATTTTGTTCATGATGCTGATCTGCCTGTCGTGGAATATTTTGGCACGTTATTGGAATCAAATGGTCTTGGATATGTCAAGAGCGGACTTAATCCTATCGTCATCAAAGTGCGAGAGCAAGGTTCGGGGATGAGATTGGAGAATATTCTCGCGAATCTTGGACAACTTGGAGGTATTACTTCTCCCGAGGAGTGCAGTCAGGAAGGGGATCTCTTTGTCTGTTACTGGTATCGCGACGAAAATTTTGGTTCGGCATCTGAGAACGTGGTCATTTCACTTGTCAAAGTTGTTGATAACGTCGGCAACAGCGCTGCCTTGGTGGAGAAGAGTTTGCTTGTGGACACTGCTCCTCCAGCATTAGAGAAACTCCGCTTGTTTGGTGTTAGTGATGGAAACGCAAAAAGTTACTTTCAAAGCGGCGATATTCTTCGGGTGATGGCGACGGTGAATGAGAAGAATGGCCTGTTCTGGATGATCGATTTACGCAATGCCGTCAATGATGCGGAAACACAATTTCCCGCAACGAAACTGAACGATGCCGGATGGCAGACCTTCAAGGGAGAAGATGTCTGTGTCCAGAATGAGGAGAAATCATGGGATTGCACTTTTGAAACGGTGCCGATTAAGAGCGGCTTGGCAAAGAATGCGTTTGTTGTCTTGAAGGTGCGTGATGCCGCAGGAAATGATGCCGTGAATTGGCCAGATGCGGCAAATGTTGAAAAACGCAGCGGAAAGAACGACGAGGGGAAATATGCGTTTGATATTCTTGCGCTCAAAGATGAAGAGAATCCTGATTACTGGAGTGCAGGAACGGCTAGCCCCTTAATCGATTTTGTCGATCTCGATGCGATGACGTTTCCTCAGCGGATTCCCATTCAAATCACATTAAAGACAGAGAGTCTCGAGGCCAAGGCGTTGGCAATCGAACTTGTCAGTTGCGCGTCGAAACAGGAAACTAGCGAGGAAGCGCCCGTCGCGGGATCTCCTGAAATCAGTCGAAGCGTGATCTATGGCAACATCTTTCCCGATGGTGTGGCGGAACCGAAGCCGACGATCATGTTGGAATTTTCTCCCGTCGAAAATGTTCGTTCGTTATTGGGTATCAGTACGGAAGGAACGTTTCGCGGCGTGGATGTGCCTTACGTCTGTACATTAAAAGTGTATTCGCGGCTAGGCAACACGGCGTTGGCGAATGCCGAAACGCAGGAAGTGACGATCGCCGTCCCGTTTGCGTTTAGCACACTGGGTAGTATTGATGAAAATTTAGCGCAGAAAGTTCGTGATCTCACAGAATCTGATTTCATGAAATTCGCCAATGCGTTGGAGTATGCGAATATTGCCATCCAGTGGATTAATTATGTGTTAAGTTTCGTGCAGGTGCTGTCTGACATCGCTCAGATTATTGATATTTTTTCAGATGGAGTGCTGGTAAACGCTGCTACTCAGCTTGAAAAGGTTCCAGTTATACAGGTAGCATCAGTAGCACTGAGAGGTTCTTGTCTCGTTTTACAAGAAGGACAAAGACGTACGTGGGAATGGCTTAGTTATGTAACAATTATCCAACAAGTTTTAAATTGTAATCCTCCTGATAGTGATGATCCCACGGGAGGAAATGTATTAGGTTGGTACGGGTGGTGGCAACGGCAGGTTCTGGAAGCGTACAATGTCGCAAGTGGTCGTACACTATTAGGTATCCCTGCAAGCACACCCTATGAGAACATATATGTTTCTGCGGCTTCGATCTGTATTCCGGGATTGATTTATAATGTTCATAAAGCGCGTGAAATTCAGTGCCGGCAGATCCTCTGCTATGCAAAAGATGTTCCTGCTGGCTTGGCAACGTATGACTCTTGTGATAAGTTGTATGATCTAGAGATGTGTATGTTTTGGAGCGGCCCTGCTCTTGATCTGACGCCTCTTGCTGGCTTTGCGGATTTAGGGAATATTATCCGAAGAGCGGGAGCGAACCCGCTGGGCTTGATCAAGACTGCGGAAATTGTTGCCTGCTTCCCGGCGTGTTTTACTCAAGCTCCTGGCACGTTGTATGCCTGTAAAGCAGCGACGGCGCTCAACAAGCTTGTTTCCGTTATTGACACGATCATCGGTTCCATCGACCGCCGGCCGGGACTGACGGGCACGGCATACTGCGACGAGGTTGAGGATCTTGATATCGATAGCTTGACCGGTCAGACGAGGCTGCCAGCACAATGAGGAGAAAGATGGTTCCAAAAATAGACATGGTTTGATATTATTTATGGAAATATACTTAAAACAAGGAAGATATACTGTGGTGGTGCCTACCATTTCCGGTGAGAAAAAAGGTTAATATCATGAAAAAATGGGTGATGATGTGGATTGTGTTCACTTTGGTAGCTGGTGCTGTGGAAATCGGGGCACAACAGTCGGAATCCATTGCCCCTCTTAACGCTTCTTTTGGGGCGGGCGGGGTTGCTTGCAATAGTCTTGAAGACTGTCAGGCAAAAGTTAACGAAAAAGATCCAGATAAAAGAATCACCTACGGCCAAGCTGCTGATGCATTGAATCAGATTGCTGAGGAAAAGAAGCAGAAGTATGACACAGCGATTAAAGATGTTGATAAAAATAATTTGAACTTGGATGGGACGATTAAGAGTGGATTGACTAGTCAGCAATTGATCTCTATCCAAAACTCATTAGGTCTTCCCTACGCGCCAACCCAAGATATTAAAGGAGTTCAAGATGTTAAGGTTGGAGATGTCTTGCAGTATGTGGGGTCCCAGAAAGAAGGCTTCCCTGGTGTTGTTAAGGTAAAAGGATTTGACAATCAAGTGCAGGAGGGTGGGGCGACAGTTTCTGTTATTGTTTTTGAAGAATCTGGTCCTCAGGGTAAAAATCTCGCAGTTAAAGTAGAGGAAGTGGCCAGTAAATTCAAAAAACCAGAATCCGACGAACAGCTCCTTGCCAGAATCAACGAAGAGATCACATCTCAAGAATCTGTCGAGAAGGTAGCCACCTCCTTCGGCCAAAAAAGCTTGTGGACAGATCAATTCAGAGAAGTAGATTGGGTACAATCCGTCGGAAGTATCGGTAAGATTCTGGGGAGTGGGGTTCAAGCATTTGCCTCTATCGGCAGCTATCGCGCGTTCTCAAACCTTCTCTTCCCAGAGATCACTAAAGAATGGTCAGAATGGGCAAATACGGAACTTACCCAGAGATGGGCATCTCTCCCTAACTTCTTTTCCGAAGAATTGTGCACCGACGACAATACCAAACGCGCCAATCAACCGGGGCAATCGGCGGCATTTATCACAACCTCTGCCGGAACGCATCAGTTTGTCGGTGCCGTGAGCGCTGAGCGTTCTCCCACGAAATTTCCCATTCTCTGCAGTAAAAATAAAGAAGATGAATGGACATGTCCAGGCACCTCCGTCTGTAAAGATGACACGTACTGCTACAAAGATAAAGCCTCTGAAAAGCCTGAAGAAGGATACTTCTACAAGATCACGTGGGGAGTAAGCGCGCCGGCAGATGAAAAATTTACACCATATCTCGATGAGAACGGCGTCGCCGCAAAATTTAATGTCTATTTAGACGAAACTCCCCTCTTCAAACGCAAAGGCATTCTTGATCCCAGAGAAGTCATTCAGCTTCAGAATGGCGGACGTGACGGCGGAATGATTCTCCGTTATTCTCCCGTAGAATATCAGCGCGTGTGCATTCACTTTGCCAAGCCGATCAAAGACCGCCAAGGTGATGATGTTCCAAATATTTGCGTTTCGATAAAGCCGTCTCAAGGTGGCGTCGTTGAATACGCTAGTTCAAGCAAGACTGAACCGATCGCTTCTTCTTCAGAAGAGGTGGAGATTACAATTTGATGTTTCGTTGGACGACTATACTCCTTTCAGCAAATTTCTCATGACACTCGCTATTTGTGTCTTGACAGAACTTAAAACCTACCGAGAACACATATTTTTATATATTTAATCCCTATTAGTCCACCCTATTAAAAGAGGTAATTGGACGACAATAACTTGTGTCTGTTGTCCATTTTGAGGAGGTAGACAGCATGGAAAATTCCCAGAAAGTGTTTCAAAAGTTTGATAATGACGTTAGCACTTTTTTTGCTAATATCAAGAATGAAGGAAATTGGAAAAGAGTATTTGGGAAACTTACTCGAAAAGACGTGGGCAGACAAATTCTGCTTTGGGAAGGAGCTCTCAATCGATTATGGGAAACGATTTTAAGAGAACAAAAAGAGGGGAAGATTTCTTTAACGGATTTGAGATATTTACAGACACGGAAAGAAGCCTTACAGGATGCTTTTAGACATTTAGTGCGGGAGATGCGTGAAGATGAAGATGGGCTTTTCCTGTCATACAGCGATAAAAGATATATGGGTGCGAGATACTTCCTCGAGCAATCCTCATCTATCTTCGAAAATGTGAGAGAGATGGGTGTGATGTTGGGTGTTAATTAAACCCTGCACTTTACCCTTTTCAAGGATATGGTCTCCACTTAGTCTTTTCTTTTGATTATATTTACTACGTCTCCGAAAATTATTTATGTCTCATCACCTTTGTCCTCTTCATGTCCCTTGGGCATCTTGCTTTAGCTAAAACGGATGATTTGCCCATTAAGCATGTGGAAAAAGTTCATTCTGGGAAAGTACGATCCGTCTATTGGCTTTCTGAAGACGACTCTTATCGCTTAATCCACGAGCGGAATTATGATATTCACCCGTCTTCTCAATTAGGGGTAATGGTTGTTAGTGACCGGCTCTCTGCATTTGATTGCAACTGGCAGGCAGAAAGCGGTTTGCAAGGCGTGCCGGGGAAGGGTGCAGTTCTCAACACCCTTTCTGAATATTGGTTTTCCCGTCTTACTGAGGAAGGCATTGGTAGTAATCATCTACTGGAGGCACCACATCCATTGGTCTGGATCGTCCAGAAAGCACGACCAGTTCTGGTCGAAGCGGTTGCGCGGCAGTATCTTACAGGGACGCTGTGGCGAGCGTATGAGAAAGGGGTTCGTCATTTCTGTGGAACATCACTGCCGGATGGGATGCACAAAGACCAGGCATTCCCTGAATTAATATTGACGCCGACAACCAAAGGAACAGTACGAGGCATATCAACAATTCCTGAGGAGGAAGACACGCCCATCTCAGTAGAACAGATTCGCCAGCATCTATCTGTATTTCAAGTCTATGAATCAGCAGACCTGAGTATTATTCAGACGATGCTTACGGAAGGATTTAGCGCTATCGCTCAGCACCTTTCCGCAAAAGGAATGATCCTTGTCGATACGAAGATGGAATTTGGATATGCGCTTGCGCGTGACAGCGCGCTCGAGCTGATCTTCATTGATGAGATGGTAACTCCCGATTCTTCTCGTCTCTGGGATGCCGATGCGTATCAACAGGGCCGTGTTATCGAAAACTCAAAGGAAGGATTCCGGCAATTTCTCCTGTCCTCACTTGAGAGAGATGTTCTTCTGAGTTCTCATCGTTTCGCAGAGCGAAAGAATGTAGCGAGCACGTATCGTGTTCCCGTCGAGCAATTTCTTGCAGTTTCAGATATCTACCGAACATTGGCAGAGAAGATCACGGGGCAACCGCTTCCGAATGTCCACCACCCTCGTGAAGAGATCATTGATGTGATGGCTTCCTATCGGTTATTGAGAGATCATTTTGAAGACATCTAAAGAGGAAAATGATGGATTATCAAATAAAGATCTATTCCGAAGAAGACCAACAAGAGGTTCTTAATCTCCATCAAGTTCTTTTTGAAGATATCTATAGAGAAGAATTTCCTCAGAAAGTGCAGAGATTAAAAGCGGATCTTGATGAGGGGCATTGCCTCCTCGCGGCAGCGGGCGACCACATTGTCGCATTTGGTGGATATACGTTCACGGAAGAAATATTTGAAACGTATCAGTTCGTAGACCATCTCAAAAAATTTATTGGAGAGATGGAGCAATTAGCCAACGGCAGCGTTAAAACGCAGGAAATTATAGATAAGATTGCAGAAGAACTCTACAGTAAATATGTGTTGGAATTTGGCGGCAAACCAGCTCTCGAATTGTTTAACAATCAGATGTCAAACTACCAACCAAGCAAGAACGAATGTGAATTGCGTACTCTTGCTGTCGCCCCTGCCTACCAACGGCAAGGCATAGCTCGAGCACTTACAACAAGATTTCTTGAGAGATCTCAGGAATTAGGCATAGATGCAGTATTTATTAATACCCTAGAACAAAGCGGATCGCGGGAGATAGCAGAGTCCCTGGGATTTCAACCAATCTTTCACAAAGGCCCCTGCTTTCCTAGAGGAAGAGGAGTAACATTACTTGGGAGAAGAGTAGGAATATGATATTGTATTGTTTTCTTTAAACTACTTCTCATTTACGCTCCATCCTCCACAAACCAACATCAATCATCCGAACCGGTTTTTGATGAAAAGAAAATGCGGCTTTGATCGGGAACTCATACCGCCAGACATGCGTTATGGTGAAATGAAAGTCTTTGGCAATTGCCTCCACAAATGTACGTGTAGAATATTTGTGCATACTATAGACCACATTCGCAACCGCAAAAGCTTTTTCAAGAAATCGCTTGTCACTATGTTCTTCTTTTGTCCCAAATGGCGGATTTTGAACGACGATATCAGCACGCACATCTACCAATTGAATGTCGCTCCCAATAAATTCTGCGGTGCCAAGTTCATATTCTGCGGCCAGATGAGCATAGTTCTCTTGGCAGATTCTAAGTACCGCAGAATCCTTGTCTACAAAAACGACGTGCTTTGCTCCGAGGAGGAGAAGCCCTAATCCCAGTATCCCCGGACCGCAGGCCGCATCGAGAAACGTTTTTCCGGCGACCTCTCCTGCAAGTGCCATATTCCAAACCCACTCTGCCGCAATTGATGACGGCGTGGGGTACTGCTCTAATAAGAAAGAAGGGGTTTCAAAGCTCTTTAACTTGCTGAGAACTATTTCCAGATCTTTCTTTGAACGGATTGACATGGTGATTCTTTATTTCTCTTGAACAGGATGATTTCTTAAACTTTCTCTATTCATCTCCCCATTTTTCTCGGATAAACGATTGGACGATATTCTGCTCTAAGTACTTTCTTTGCTCATCATAGGGTAGATCCTTGAAATCTCTGATAAGACCGCGACAGTTATGACTACGACATCGACATTCGAGTGTCCAAGTGTGATCATCCATCGTCGTGGAATAGTCATAGACAATTTCTTCGCCAGGTAAAATGTCTTTAATTGCTACAAGAAAAATATCTTTAGAGATGCCAGCATTAGGCAAGCAGGAATGATTTACCCACACCCCTGGCTCTTCAAGATCAATGTATTCTCGTGAACCAATCTGGAGCGGAAAACCTAATTTATCCGCTGGTTTTTGCAGTGCCTGTTCTAGTGAAATGATCGGACCAGTAAATTCAAGAATCTGCTCGCCTCTTTTTAAAAGCCTAGTCGCGAAGAGTCCACGACCTGTCCCATAGCTTTCCTGAATCTGAAAGAGACTTGACATTTTTTGAATTTTGTAATTCCCTCTACACGTATCTATTTGCGTTCGCAATGATTATTTGGCGGGCGAGCTGTCTACATCGCGAAGAAAGATGATCTCACAATCTTTTCCTTCGTAGTATGACTGCATTCAGTGCCACGATCACCGTACTCGCAGACATGAACACAGCTGCGAGCGCAGGAGAGAGGATAATTCCTTTAAACGCAAGGACGCCCGCTGCCAACGGAAGTGCAACCACATTATACCCCGTTGCCCAGAATAAGTTCTGCATCATCTTCGCGTACGTCAAGTTTGAAAGATGAATAATCCGAGGAATATCTCGAGGATCGTTGCGGACAAGGATGATTCCTGCAGATTCAATTGCCACATTCGTCCCAGCACCAATGGCAATCCCCACATTTGCCTGCATCAATGCCGGCGCATCGTTAACACCATCTCCAACCATCGCAACTCGTTTTCCTCTCTCCTGCAGTAATTTCACTTTCTCTGACTTTTCACCAGGCAGGACCCGCGCAAAGAATTCTCGTATCTTTAATTCTTGGGCAACCCACGATGCGACGTCCTCAGAATCTCCCGTCATCAGCATCACTTCAATGCCCTGTTCTTGCAGTTTCTCCACTGCTTCTCGAGATTCCTCTCTAATTACATCAACAAGTGCAATTGCGCCGACCAGTCTTGTACTCGAAATAACATAAATCAATGTCTTTCCTTGGGCAGAGAGAACTCTTGTCTTTTCCAGAAATGTCTGCGATTGTTTTCCTCGGAGCGTTTTTGCCAACGACTCGCTTCCGACCGCAACTCTCTTACCGGCGATCATCCCTTCCACCCCTTTTCCGGGGAGGCGGGCGAATTTAGTAACATTCTTCAGTGACATTTTCTGCCTCACTGCCGCTGCCACAATCGCTTTGGCGATGGGATGCTCAGAACGGGCATTGATAGACGCTGCCAACTGAAGAACAGTTCGTTCATCTTTGGCAACGACGGGGATGATCGCATCGACACCAAACTCTCCTTTTGTGAGCGTACCCGTTTTATCAAAGAGCACCGTGTCGATCGTCCGCGCCGCTTCCAGCGCCAGTCGTTGCTTTACCAGAAAACCGTTCCGTGCGGCCATCCGTGTTGAAATCGAGGCAACAAGCGGGACAGCTAAACCTAGTGCATGCGGACATGCGACAACTAGAACAGCCACGAGTCGGGTGAACGCAAAGCCAGATCCTTTTCCTGCAAGCAACCATGTGAGAAAGGTCAGAACTCCCGCGATGACTGCAACAACGGTAAGGAGGAACGCCGCTTTATCCGACAGGATTTGGAGTCGTGACTTTGAAGCCTGCGCTTCTGCGACAAGGCGCATAACCCCTGCAAGAAACGTTTCTTCTCCTATCTTCGTCACTTTGACGATAAGACTTCCATCCCCATTAATCGTACCGGCAATAACATTTGATCGAGTCTTTTTTGCAACTAATTTTGATTCTCCGGTCACGATAGATTCATTCACTTCTGAAGATCCTTCGATGATAATTCCGTCGGCAGGAATTTTTGCTCCTGG
>JACQNF010000073.1 GCA_016203215.1 Candidatus Woesearchaeota archaeon | reverse complement strand
CTTTAATAATCGTAAGATATTTAGTTCGTAACAGATACTTTGACCTTGCCTGTCGTGACAGTGGACTGAATACGTCCCAAAAAGCGTTAAGTTTTTAAATACACGACGAATTGAGGAAGAAACAGAGAGAATAGAAGGAGGAAATCCGCCGAACAATGGTGTTTCTCTAGTATTACACCATTGTAACATCTCATCAGAATGGTGGGAAGGTCTCTCAGAGCGGATATATATCAAAATATGACTACTATTGTTGTTCAAGAACGAGCTGTTGTTGTTCCCGGTGAAGTATTGGCCGAAGGAATGGATTACCTTCCGGGGGATAATACCTATCGCGATGGCGAACGAATCCGTGCAAAAGTGCTGGGTTTAGTTTCTCTGGCAGGAAGAGTATTGAGAATAATGCCCCTTGCTGGACCTTATGTCCCAAAGATCGAAGACCGTATCATCGGGAAAGTGACTGATATTACGATGACCGGCTGGCGAGTTGATACCGGCACTGCATATTCTGCAATGCTGAATGTAAAAGATGCCACGACTCGTTTTATCAAGAAAGAAGAAGATTTAAGCAAGATCATCGCCATCGGAGATTATCTTATTGTTAAGATTATCAACGTGACTTCTCAAAACTTAATTGATTTGACAATGCGTGAGCCTGGCTTGCGTAAGATTACGGAAGGACGGGTCATTAAAATTAATGCTCAAAAAGTGCCTCGGGTTATCGGTAAAAAAGCAAGCATGATCACCCTCTTAAAAGAGAAGACCGGCTGCGAGATTACCATCGGGCAGAATGGGCTCATTTGGCTCAAGGGCTCTCCAGAAGGAGAACTTCTTGCTGAAAACGCAATTAAATTGATTGAAGAAAAATCTCACCTTGAAGGACTTACAGAACGAGTTGAGAAATTTCTGAGTGGACATGAACTCCCGCAACGAGAACAAACTGAAAATGTGACGGAGGGAGCATAACAATGGTATATAAGGCACGATTAGATGGACGAAAAGACACAGATCTTCGTTCGATGCAAGCAAAAGTTGATGTTGTTCCAAATGCAGCTGGCTCTGCGTGGTTTAAGATTGGAAATACGTGGGCGATTGCCGCTGTTTACGGGCCGAGAGAAGTATTCCCTCGGTTCTTGGCAAATCCTCGAAAAGGAATTTTACGCTGTCATTATACAATGATGCCTTTCTCCGGATCAGGAGAACGTATCAGGCCAGGAACGAGCAGACGAGCTCAAGAAATTTCCATGGTCATGAGCGATGCGCTTGCTCCTGTTGTGGATCTGTCAGCGTTTCCCAATGCCGTTGTCGATGTCTTTGTGGAGCTGCCTCAGACGGATGCGGGAACACGCTGTGCCGCTATTTCCGCAGCAGCGATGGCCTTAGCCCATGCGGGAATTCCGATGAAAGATATGGTCAGTTCTGTGGCAGTTGGCCGTGTTGACGATCGCCTTGTTGCTGATCTCGATTACCGAGAAGAGCACATTGGTGAATTCAATCCAGATTCGAAGGGCGCACCAGTCGCAGATACACCTGTGGCGATGCTTCATGCTTCCAAACAATTGACATTATTGCAGATGGATGGGGAAATATCCAAAGAAAGTTTGCTGAAGCTATTGGAAATCGCAAAGGATGCGACGGAGAAAATTTACCAAGTACAAGTTAAAGCATTGAAAGAGAGATATGCTTCTCTCGATTAAGACGAAGGGGTTCATTCAAAATGATCATAAATCAAGAAACAATAAAAACATTAGCGAGTCAAGGAAAACGCTTAGATGGACGAGGTTTGCATGAGTATCGGCAGCCGATAACGATTGAAACGGGCATCTCTTGGACTGCAGAAGGTTCTTGTCGTGTACAGATCGGTGAGACTGTCGTTCTCGCGGGAGTAAAACTCGCGATTGAGAAACCATATCCTGATACTGCCGACGAGGGAGGCATTATGATCAATGCTGAACTGACACCTCTCTCCAGCCCTGAATATGAGCCGGGTCCGCCAGGGATAAAAGCGATTGAACTTGCCAGAGTGACCGACAGAGGTATTCGGGAAGCGAAGGCAATCGATTTGAAAAAACTCTGTATCACGCCTGGTGAGAAAGCATGGTTTGTTATCATTGATATCATCACGTTGAATGATGCGGGTAATCTTTTTGACGCTGCTGGTTTAGCTGCATTAGCCGCGCTGAAATCCGCTCGTTTTCCGGTTGTCGATCCCAAAACTGGTGTGATTGATTACAAAAAGAAAACAGATGTGTCTCTTCCTCTTGCAAAAGAGCCGATTCCCATCACGATCTCGAAAATCAACGGCCAATTTATCGTTGATCCGACTGCAGAGGAAGAGAAGGTTGCAGAAGCACGTTTGACTATTTCTTCAGATGCAAAGAATGTTCTGTCTGCTCTGCAGAAAGGTGGCGAAGGCCCCCTTAGTACACATGATATTGATGTGATGGTCGATTTAGCGTTTGAGAAAGCAAAACTGTTGCGGGAGGTTTTACGTAAAAACATACCATGAAAAAAGCAACTACCACTGCCGTTGAAACACCGGTTAAATATACGAAATACGAAAAAGCGCGGATGATTGGCTCTCGTGCCTTGCAGCTCTCGATGGGTGCACCATTTCTTGTCACACTTGATGCTGATAATTTAAAAAAAATTAACTACGATCCTATTGAGATTGCTCTGAAGGAGTACGATGCTGGCGTTTTGCCTATTACTGTCAAACGGCCTTTGCGCCAGGCGAAATAATTTTTTCTTGTATTGTCTTTTTATGTGACTTACATTTTTAAAGTAGTTCCTTTTTAGCTTCCCTATCGATATAGATCATAATATGGATCCTAGAATATGAACAATATCATCACTCTCGAGAAATTGCAGAATTATTTTTCCGTGACGGGAAAAGCATTAGCGTTAGCTAAAGAAGCATTTGACCCCCAACGGAGGGAGCAGGCAGCTGATTTTTTTCAGATGGCTCAATCCTATTTTGATGATGCTCGCCATTTCTTTGAAGAAAAGAAAGATGCAGTTCTCGCGTTCGCGGCGTTAAACTATGCCCATGGCTGGCTCGATGCTGGCGCGCGCAGCGGCCTCTTTCGCGTAGATGATACAACCCTTTTTACGGTCGAGGGCACTAATACTACTGTTCAGTACTAAAAGCACAAAAGATTTATAAAGGAACGTGGTTCTTAGATCTTGTTTGAGTGAAAGAGAGGTTCTTAGGGGTTACTACCATTACTGGAGGGAATATCATGATCGTTCAAAAAGACTTCCTGAACAAACTTAAGGACTTTGGGTTAAACTCATATGAGAGCAAACTCTGGGTGGCCCTCTTATCGCGCGGGGTTTCCACAGCTGGTGAACTCTCTGACATCTCCAACGTTCCTCGTTCTCGAGCGTATGACGTTTTGGAATCTCTTGAGAAGAAAGGATTTATTATTGTTAAAGTTGGAAAACCGATCAAATACTTGGCTGTTCCCCCTGCAGAGGTTGTCGAGCGGGTTAAAAAACATATTGTAGAAGAGGCAGAGGAAAAATCAAATATTCTCTCACAGCTTCGTAACAGTGAAGTTTTAGAAGAATTAAACACGCTCCATACCGAAGGTATCAAGTTAGTCGATCCAACTGACCGAAGCGGCGCGTTTCGCGGCCGGGATAAAGCATATGATCATTTGACTTCCATGTTGAAACGTGCAAAGAAAAGTATCATTATCATGACCTCTCACGAAGGAATTGAGCGCAAGCATGAGCTTCTGGGAAGTCATCTCAAACGCGCGGCAAAAGCGGGCGTTGATGTGAAGATCTCTGTTCCTCATTCTGTGAGTTCAGATCTTCTTGCAGAAGTACAGAAATTTGCTGCTGTTCGCAATCATAAACATGAAACGGCTCGGTTCTGTATTGTTGACGGCAAAGAATTACTCCTGTTTCTAACGGATGACAAGAATATTCATAAGAGTTATGATTGCGCAGTCTGGATTGAAGCGCCGTACTTTGTTGAATATTTCAATACCCTTTTTGAACGGGAATGGAAGACGCGGTAAGCGTATTTCTTTTCTGTTAAAAGGTACGTATTTAGTTTGCCATGACGATTCGGCGGGCTGGCCGTCTGTCTCGTGGAGAATGTCACTGTTCTAACAGATGTACACAAACTGTTTAACTGCCTATTCTCCAACAATAATTACTCTGCTTCGCCCAGTAGTTCGAGACAGATCATTTGGCCTTGCCCGCCGTGACGGCGAACTAAATACAAACGTTAAAAGAATAATTTTATATATTTTTTAAGATTCTTCTCTTTTAATGTCTCTTGCGAATGAAGCAGCATATCTCTACGTCCTTTCCAAAGATTTCGTTCGTGTAAATAAAGAGATCCAAATCTTGAGCAAGAAAGCGCAGAAACATCTCGAAGATCATGCTCGTGCGGTATCTTCATCCGAGAAAGAAAAACATCGACACAAGCATTCTAAACGTGTTTCAAAAATACGAAAATTGATGGAGAAGCACGACGCTATCCTCACAAAACTCCGGCATCATCAGATCGCCTTTGCCCATCAGCTCCAAAAAGAACATCGGATTCAATGATTCAAATGGGCGTTATTTTTCCTCTTTTTTCTTGACGTGGATGATATTCACGGGACAAACTTCAGCTGCCTCTTGGTTTGCTGCACGAGCTTCTTCCGTTTCAATTTCTAGTTCGTAGTGATCGTCTACTTTTACTGACCCTTTCAATGTGGAGAGACCTTCTTCATCCATTTCCCAGTATTGTGGAGCTATCGCTGCACATGCGCCGCAGCTGATGCAATCTTTCTTGAAATGGACTACTTTCATTTTCTCCATGAAATTCTCAATTTTTTCGTTATTTATAAGATTTTGTGCGGAAAATAATT
>JACQNF010000072.1 GCA_016203215.1 Candidatus Woesearchaeota archaeon | reverse complement strand
TATTGAAGTTAATTCTTCTATATAAAATGATGGGAGAGATGAATCCCCCGTCGGAATTTATCCGCGAGACAGACCCCCCCGCCAAATCGTCGTAGCAAGCTAAATAGATCCGGAGAGATGCTCCCTCCCTAAAACTACTTAAGAGGAGTCACAAAAGCTTAAGAACGTTCATCACTCTAATTCTCCTTGCATGGAGTTTAAGATAGAACGGAAAGGGAATGAGAACTATCATCGATATCCTACCCATAACCTGACAAAAGCACAAGAATTTGCCAACGATCTTAAAAAAGAATTTGATACATTCATTCTGAGTGTAATCCTTTTTGGCAGTTCTGCCCGCCATGAGGCGAAACCTACAAGCGATATTGATGTCCTTGTTGTAACAGACGATACTACATTTATCATCACTGAACCGTTGATTGAAGCGTATCGTCTCACTATTGAGAAGTTAGTTCCTCAAATCTCGTTACAGCTGCATATCACATCTATGACGTTTACGTCGTTCTGGGAACACGTGCGAGGCTCTGACCCCGTCGTGATGAATGTATTGCGCGATGGAGTTCCGTTGCTCGATGTCGGTTTTTTCACTCCCTTACAGCAATTGTTGAAGCAAGGGCGGATCAGGCCTTCAGAGGAAAGTGTTTGGCGTTACTATGGGCAGGCTCCACGGACGATGGTTAATTCTCGCTGGCATGTCCTTCAAGCGACATTAGACCTGTACTGGGCCGTTATCGACGCTGCCCATGCTGCGTTGATGAGCAGAAATGAGGTTCCGCCGACGCCGGAACACGTTGCGGACATGCTCGAACGTGTCTTTGCCAGGCCGCGGCTGCTGGAAAAGAGTTATGTTGATACGATGCGCGACTTTTACAAAATGAGCAAGATGATCACGCATCGTGAATTAAAAGAAGTAAGCGGGCCGGAGTACGAGCGTCATTTTCATCGAGCTGATGAATTTGTCAAGAGGATGAGACGTTTGATTGAGAAAGGCAAGATGTAATGAAGAAGCAAGATTACGTTCCTTTTTTTCTGCTGTGTTCCTTTGTGCTCGTGTGGTTGTTTTTGTCAATCAATCCGACGTATCGCATCGTCTGGATTTCAGAGAATATCCTCTCGGTCATCTTCGTGTTCTTTCTCGTCGCCACGTACCGCTATCTTCGTCTCTCTACGACGAGTTACATCCTGCTCTTTGGATTCCTGCTGCTCCACAGCATCGGAGCTTATTATTCGTATACAGAGATGCCGTTATTTAGTTTACTGAAGGGATTATTCGGTCTTGGCCGTAACCATTACGATCGCTTTGTGCACTTCTTGTTTGGTGTTGTCTTCTTCGTGCCCATTCAAGAGTTCTGCCAAAAGAAATTGCGACTCTCTGTTGGATGGAGTTCGTTCTTCTCGTTCATGATGATTCTCGCGTTGAAAGGTGCATACGAAGTCATTGAGTATGGTTGGTTGATCTTCACGGATAACGAGCTGATCGGGATGGCTTATCTAGGCATGCAAGGAGACGTTTGGGACGCGCAGAAAGATATCTTCTGGGGAATGATCGGTGCAATCATCAGTTGGGTCGTCGTGTGCCTACAGAAACGAAAACGCTGACTGGAATGTACCTTTCTTCGATTTTCGTACCCGATCAAGCTGGTGTGCTTTGATAAATGCTCTCACGTTGTTGGTCTCACCAACAATTCCTAAGATGTCTCCATCTTGGATTTTCTCTTGAGGCAAAGGAACACCGATGATTGCGTCTTTCCGACGGATGGCCAGAGGGATGACATGGTAGTGCTCTCGCAGGTTGAGCTCACGAAGTTCTCGGTCGAAAAACGATTCCGGGGCAAGGACTTCGGCAACTTGGTAATCTTCTGATACTTCTAAAAATTCGAGGATGTCTGAAGACGTAAGCTGATTTGCAAGGCGGACCGCACTCTCTTTTTCAGGGTAGACGACACGTGTTGCTCCAATTTTTTCCAAAATGCGGCCCTGTTCAGGAGTATTTGCTTTAACGATAATGGTCGGTATACTTAGCTCTTTGAGATTCAAGACGGTCAGAAAACTGGCATCCGCAGATCGGCCGATTGAGACGATCACCGTGTGGCATCGTGTGAGGCCGCTTTCGACGAGCGCTTCTTTATGTGTCGAATCTAGAATTTGCGCAGAAGTGACATAATCTTTAACGAGTTCAAGCGGCTCTTCTTTGATATCAAAGACAATGACTTCTTGGTTTAATTGACGTAGTTTCATCGCCACGTGCAACCCAAATTTCCCCAACCCGATGACCCCGAAGATTTTCTTCATCTTGCAGAGAAAGGGCAAGAGGAGTTATATAAATCTTATCCTACGGAAACATGCTCTTCCAGCAAGTCAACCTTGCTCCGATGATGGATCGAAATCCAGAATAAAAGCGTCAGAGGCGTCAGCCTTCCGATAAACATCAGCACTGCTAGTGCGCATTTTGAAGCAGAGGAGAACGTGGGAATGATTCCCGTTGTCAAACCGACAGTTCCAAAGGCAGAGAACGTTTCAAAGATAATTTTCTGCAATGGGTAGTCCTCGAGAATGCTCAAGAACAGAATAAAGAAAAAGATAACGGCAATGGAGAGAAGAAAGAGCTGCAACGCTTTTTCGACACTCTCCCTGCTAATTTTCCGTCCGAATGCTTCCGGCTGCGGCTTATTGCGAAGGGAGTAAAAGACAAAGAGAACGAGGAGAGAAAATGTTGTCGTCTTGATTCCACCGCCGGAACTTCCCGGTGACGCGCCGACGAACATCAAAGAACTAAAGAACAAGAGTGTTGCCGTTGAAGCATTTCCCAAATCAACAGTGGAAAAACCTGCTGTCCGCGCGCTGACTGAATGGAATAATGAAATTAACGAGGTATCAAAAGGTGAGTCGTACTTCTCTAGAAGCCCATTTTGTTCCAAAGCAAAAAAGCCGACGGCTCCAAGCACGATCAGCGATCCAGACGTGACTAAAACAATTTTCGTATGCAGACTCATCTTTTTCTTCATGTCATTGGCGATTGCAAGCAGGTCAGAGATGACGATGACACCAATACCGCCAAGGAAAATAAGTGCCATGATGGTAATGTTGAACAACGGCGCTGTGGCATAGGGCGTCGTCCCTGCGCTGCCGAGCAAATCAAATCCTGCGTTATTAAACGCGCTCATACTGTGGAAGATACCCAACCACAATGCTCGAAGGAAACCTTTTTCCTGCCAGAAAAAAGTAAGGAGAATGACCCCTACGATCTCAAAGGCAGCGATCGTGAGGAAGACTTTTTTCCCTAAGCTGAAGATGTCCTCCAACGATGGCAAGTTGAGTGATTCCTTGACGAACAGCGCATATTTCAATCCTCGAATCCCGTGGTTGAGCAAGAAAAACGTGACGATGGTCATATATCCAAGCCCGCCAAGATTGATCAGGACAAGGATGATCAATTGTCCCCAGAAATTGAATGTCGAGCTTACTGTTACGGTTGACAATCCCGTAACCGTTGTCGCGGATGTCGCGGTGAAGAATGCATCCGGGAGTGAAACGTCCACATTTTCTCGATGGACTGCCGGCAGGAGCAGAAGGAGCGTCCCTACGATAATGGTCAAGAATAATCCGAAGATCAAGAAATTAAGCGGATGAATTTTCTTTTTGAGGATCGGGTCAGGGAGAAGAGAAATGTGCATGCGTTTATTTGCTCAACGCTAGTTTATATAATTTTGGAGGGTTGGCTTGTATTTAGTTTGCCATCACGGCGGGCAAGGCCGAAGTGTCTGTCTCGATCTACTCAGCGAAGCAGAAAGTTTATTGTCGGAGAATGAGCATTTAAACAGTTTTTCTTCAAGTGGTAACTAATGCTTCATTCTCCGCGAGACAGACGGCCCGCCCGCCGAATCATTGTGGCGAACTAAATACGTACTATCAATCAAAACCTTTAATAATCTTCATCTATTTCTAAATGTTGATGAAAACTATTGTAAAGAAGTATGTTCTTAAGAATGCTCATGATTTCCAAGGGAAAGTAAATGAGAAAGTTGTTCTTGGTCTTGTTCTGCGTGAGAAGCCAGAGTTGAAGAGTGACGTTCCTGCTGTGCTGAGAGAAATTCAAGACGTACGTACTGAAGTTGAATCACTTTCTTCTGCTGAGATCATTGAACAGTTAAATAAGATTTCCCCAGAACTGCTTGCGCCAGCTCACGAAGAACAGAAGAGTGCACTGAAACCTCTTCTTCGTGCCGAACAAAAAAAAGTAGTCGTGCGTATGGCTCCTTCGCCATCCGGCCCATTGCACATCGGTCATGCGTACGGCGTTTCGCTGAACTCTGAATACGCAAAGATGTATCACGGAAAACTTATTCTCAGAATTGAAGACACAAATCCAGAAAATATCTATCCTCCTGCGTACACGCTTATCCCTCAAGATGCTCAATGGTTAACGGATTCGAACGTCAAAGAGGTTTATGTCCAATCATCGCGGTTAGGGTTGTATTACGATTATGCTGAGAAATTAGTCCAGATGGGAAAAGTCTATCTCTGTACTTGTGATGCTGACACATGGCGAGGGATGAAAAACAGGGGAGAAGCGTGTCCCTGCCGTTCCCTTTCGATGAAAGAGAATCAAGAGCGGTTTGCTAAGATGTTTAGCAGTTACGCAGAAGGAGAGGTCGTCGCTCGTCTTAAGACCAATATTCAAGACAAAAACCCGGCACTGCGTGATTTTGCGATCATGCGCATCGTTGAGCACGTTCATCCCAAAACAGGAAAAGAACAACGAGTCTGGCCATTGATGGTATTTTCCGTTGCCATTGACGATCATGAAATGGGAGTTACCCACGTCCTGAACGGTAAAGATCACATGGATAATGCGATTAAAGAACGCATGATCATGGATTGTTTTGGCTGGGCGCCTCCCGAGTACAAACATTGGGGGATCATTAATTTTATGGGGTTAGAATTAAGCACATCGAAAACCCGTGTAGCGATCGAGCAGAAACAGTATACGGGATGGGATGACATCCGTCTGCCGTTCATGCCTGCGCTTCGTCGGCGAGGCTATCGAGCTGCCGCTTTTCGACGGTTTGCGCTAGAAACAGGCTTGAGCCAAAATGACAAGACCGTCGCCGTTGACGAATTTTGGAAGAGCATCAATGCGTTCAACCGCGAAATCATCGAGCCGCTGGCAAATCGATATTTCTTCGTGGAGAAGCCTATTGTCGTTACGATTGCTGGCGCTCCCCGAAAAAGAGTATTGATCGATCTCCACCCCAACTTCCCTCAACGGGGAAAGCGTGAATTTAATCCTACGGGGGAAGTATATATCGCCGAAAGCGATTATCAGAAATTGACCGAGGGTTTTGTCCATCGCTTGATGGATTACTGTAACTTTCAGATCAAGGACGGCAAATGGATTTTCCTCTCCGAAGAGTATGATGACTATAAGAATGCTCCTCATCGTGGCATGATCATCCACTGGCTGCCTATGCAGCGCCATCCGCCGCAGGTAGAGATGGTATTGGATGATGGAACGCGGCAGCAAGGCATTGGGGAAGAGGGAATGTCCTCTTTGAAAAAGGAGGATATCATCCAGCTTGAGCGAATGTTTTTTGCCCGTGTTGATGCTGTTGAAGGTGATATCATTACAATGTGGTATTTACACCGGTGACGTATGGAAAAAAGTTTACTTTGCTACTACTGTTGCGACCTCGTTGACCCCGAACAGGCACACGTCCCGATAGGCGTGCTTGTTCGAGATGGACAAGATGTGTCATTCAAGATCATGGCGGAAACTGATCTTCCATCAGAACATCGACCAAAAGATACGCTGGGACGAGGTTTCTTTTATGACGGGACGCTTGAGCGGATATTTAGATCCACGACTGAAGAGACACGGGGACAGCCCCTAACATTTCACTTTGTAGACATTCCCGATGTGATTGAGCAGAAGCCGCTTGCTGAGAAAGCAGAGATCTTATTTGAACGATACGTCAGAGCGCATTATCATCCGTGGAATCGAAAATAAAAAAGAATAGACAGAAAATAAAAGGAGTGATAGACTATGCCAACAATTTCCAGAGACACACCATTAGCAGAGATAACCCTCCGTCGGTATGAGAAACCGACGATGAACGAGCGTGAGCTTGTCCGAAAATTTTGTCTTTCCGTCGGTCTTTTGCAGCCGGGAGATTCGCGGGACGTCGTCGTTGACGTCTTGCATGTTTTACTAAAAGCTAAAACACGGCGGGAAGAACTGCATTCAGAAGAGATCAAGAATAAAGTGATGGATGAACGTAAAGGATTAGGACTGCCGATGCTGGGAATTGCATCTTCTAATATCCGTCGTCAGCTGAAACGGATCAAGGATATGCACTTAATTGAAACGAATGCCAATCTTTATCGTATTACAGAATGGGCAAATGTCTCTGAATTATTTGAGGAGAAAGTGGAGAAGTTCCTGTTAAGTTCGGTGATGAGCAGAGTACGGGAGTATGTACAGCGGCTCGATGAAGAATTTATCCATCACGAGGAAAGCGAAGAGAAGTGAAAGGAATACGGCTTTAATCTATTCCTTGACAGGCTCGTAGCGTAGTAATCTCCAGCAGCTGAGAGCTTTGGAGGGGTGTTCTAATAAATACAGAATACAATTCTCGCCTAGCTTCACGGTTCCATATTTTTGATCAGCAACTTCAGTGAAACTCTCAATTGCTTTTTCCAAAGTGGTATTTTGACCATCCAACTCCTGCGCTACGTCTCTGAGGGGCTTAGGAAGAGGACTAGCTGCTCCTCCAATTCCGGGATGGGGGTCGTACAATCTTACGTTTTGGGTTCGGTTTTCGTATTCGGTCATTCTATTTCTGACCCCAAATCAACTTCTTAAATATTGTGAAAGTTCATTCACGGACTTGGAGAACTTTATTCCGCTGGTAGAAGTCTTCTATCGTTTTGTCATACCACCAAACGCCCTTGCCATTGTAATCTTTGATCTCTCCCGGAACGATGAGCTCAGGCAAATGGAATGGAACAACACCCGGATTAACTTTAAATCCTTCACTCTCTTTCCATCTGACGTGCATCAGATGATCTCCTCTAAACCATTTTCCCAATCTTGCTACTGCTCTTCTGATAGAAACATCATGAATATGATTATTTGGAGTTTCTTGATTGGTGTAATCAAATCCTGCCTGAACATTTGTGGGAGCAGTATCATAAACATCTGATGCCGTGGAAACAAGCCATTCTAATGTGTCTGGGTTGTTCTTCAAGAATTCATGATATCCATCTTCATAGATTTGGATTCCCATCTCTCTTGGGACGGTCAAATCTCCCCATTGATATGCCAGCCTCCATTTTCCTACGCCAAACTGCTCATTCCAAAGACGATGTAATTCATCTCTTTTCTTTCCAAAATATCCCGGTCTTTCTATGGTTTTCCAATCCATGATTAAATTAGTGTAGTTATCTATTTTTATTTTTATCGCCTATCTACCACTCCAATCTGGAAATTGTTCCTTCCTGTTTAGGAGCTGTATCCTCGAGACTCTAAATCAATAAAAACGCTTCAACTCGTTTAAAATACTATGGTTGAAGAACACGATGAAAAATGTCTCGATTGCGGCGAAATTCATGAGGAGGCCACCGACAGTGAAACCGCTCACAATCTCGCTGCTCATTTTACAGAAGAGCATTTCGATCATTTCTGGGAAATGATGAAGAACGATCTGAAACAGTTGTCCAAGAAAGAATTAGCAGAAGAAGTTTTTTTCCAAGCGATTGCAGGGTTCATCGCGGCATCATGGGAAATGAAAGAAAAAGAAGAAAGCAAAGTGAGAGACGAATTTCTTGATTAATGCATCTTAATGCATCTCTTTCTGGGGTATCTATTCCCCATCCTCTAAATCAATAAAAACGGTTTTTACTTCCGTATCCTCATGCGAAAATCAATTGCCGTCATTGGCCTTCAGGACGGGGATGAAGGGAAAGGCAAAATTGTCGATTACCTTGTTTCTCGCACCGCACGTCACGTCGCTCTTGATAGTTCCATCATTCCTTGCGAACGGAAACCGATTCTTGTTCGGCGGTTTAATGGCGGGGCAAATGCGGGGCATACGATTAACGTGGAGGGCACTAATTACAAACTCCACCAGATTCCTGCAGGGATTCTCACTCCGGAAACTTATAACCTTGATGGGAAAGAGATGTTCATCCATCCTCGAAAATTGATGGCTGAGATAGAAGGGTTGCGGAAGCTCGATATTCCTGTCACTCCCGATAATTTCGGGGTCGCTGCCAATGCGCACGTGACATTGGATTATCATATCCGAGATGATCAAGCTGGTTTTCAGTTGGAAAAACATACTTCGACAGGCAGCGGCATCGCGCAAACTGCTGTCGACAAGTACGGCCGAGTAGGAATACGGTTTATCGAATTTTTAGATCCCTCGTTGATGAAAGACATTCTACGGTCAAAACGGTTCCCCAGCGGGATGCCTTCTGCCTACGGGATGACGATAGATCAATTAGTGGAGAGTTACGATGCAGAACGCCAAGTGCTGGCTCCGTTTGTAGTGATGGAACATGCGGTCACGGCATTCCATGGGACATCTCTTCTCTTAGACGAAGGGGCAAATGGCGTCGGCTTAGATGTCGATGACGGTTTTTATGATGGGGTTACGTCCTCACGGCCTGCACGAGCGCCGCGCGAAGCCGAAACAGTCCTTGGTGTATTTAAGTTGTATAAAAGCAGTGTGGGGACAGGCAATCGTCCTTTTGTCACTCGTATTCCCTATCCACTGCTCGAGACCGCAGTTCGAAATGCAACGGGTGAAAGAGGAACGACAACGGGGAAAGATCGAGAGCTAGGATGGTTTGATATTCCTGCGGCGCGCTATGCGACGGAAGTTGCGGGGGTAGATTGTATCGTCGGCACGCGGGGCGATAGCATGGAAGTCTTTGCTAATCTTGGTGTTAAGCCAAAGATTTGTGTTGCCTACGACATCGACGGAAAGAAATATGATGCGTGGGATGTTTCTTTTTTTCGCAGGGATACGCTGTACAACGCAGTTCCCATTTTGGAGGAATTCTCACCTTGGGAGAAGTTTGTGGAAGAAGATCGAGTTACTTTGACTCGTCCTGCTGCGAACTACGTTCGTCGGATTGAGGATCTTCTGGGGAAGAGGTTTAGTATTTTAGGGACAGGACCTGGAAGGGAAGATGTTATTGAGTATGGTTTGATGTAGGAAAAGATATCCTATTTCTCCCACTTATATTTGCCATTAGAATAACGACAGTTATAACTTCCTATATGTATACCTTTAATCTCTTGAGTGCAGGGTAGCCATTTTCCATGGACTACACCCGTAGCAAACGCTTCATACACTCCTTTTTTATAAAAATCAGCATTGATACACAAAACGGAGGTGTCATCGAAGTTCAAAGTCATATTTGGGTAGTATATTAGGTCTTGAGTTTCTACATATTTTTTTTCGTTACAAGGATCCGAGTCGTCTACCTCTTCAATCCGCTTATTTTCAGGACTAGGACAAGAATAGGATTTTCCGTTAACACAGATTTGTTCTACTAGTGATTCCCAGACCTTGCCATATCCGTTATAGGAAGCTGTGTAAAAGTGGATAGTTCCATTTGGGCCACAACTAGGATTCAAATCAGGTATTGAATTTTGAAATCCTTTCTGTAAAGGAACATTCTTCTGTGGGGCCTTTCCAAACTGATATGCTTCGCCTGCCAACGCCCCGTCTTGATTTTTCTGAACGACGAACAATAACGTCCCCATCACCAGAACCAACAATACTACTCCTGCGCCTTTCCAATAATTCTTCTGATTTCTCATCAAATCACCCATTTATCAATAATGTGGATAATGATAACTTCACTCTTTTTAAAAATGTGTGACCCCCCCTCCAGTAAAGAAAATAATCTTTCGATTCTCGTGATGAAATAAACTAGCCCAAGAAATAAAAACAGAGGTATCAGTTTAAAAAAAATAAAACCAATCTCATCGGTTCTAGAGACAACATTGCCTAAAATTCATTTCCCCTAAATAATATCTTCTTC
>JACQNF010000077.1 GCA_016203215.1 Candidatus Woesearchaeota archaeon | reverse complement strand
GCCTAGTGTTTGCGGGAGTTCTGCATGGGCATTGGTCTGATCAGAAAGACAGAGGATGAGTGTTTCGCCAGGAAGGGAACATTTCTGAGTGATGGAACATTCCAAGCTGGGAGCAGTTGCGGAAAATGCAACAAAGAGTAAAAAGACAATGCACAATACTGCTTGTTTTAGTCTCATCCCACCACCTTTTCTGAAAAAATGAAGCTAAAGAAAATAAATGAAAGAAGTTTATAAATCTACTGTAGGAAACCGTTGCAATAGTCGTGAAATTTCCCATCTGAATAGGAAGGGGGGCAAAGCCCGCTCTCCATACATTTTTGCCATGGCGTTCCCAAAAGATAACGATGTCCATCGCTGTATTTACCAATAGACAGGTCTTCGCACGGAGACTCAACGATACAATCAATGCAGTCTGAATCCATCGTCGCGCAAAAATTACCCTCAATACAATCAAAATAGGTGGAACTAGAGATCACTTTTCCTGAAGTTTTCCACCCATTTTGGGAATAACAAGAATCCTGTGCTTCCGCAGCATCCGTACACGTGTTAAAATTGACTTGATTTTTTGAATTAAAGTTATTATCTGAAGAGGGGTTATCGTCTTCTCTCCCATAATAATGCTGATTAATCGTGTCAGGACCGCAGGCGATGGTTGAAGCACCAAAAGCAAGCGCCAATCCAATAGCTCTTAATCGGTGTAACATAGTTATGTCCTCTATAGAGTTTATTTACGGTAACGAAAAAGACTTAGTCGTAACAAATCTCTTTAGACCATTCTTTCTTCTGTGGTGGACATTCTCCTTGCGCAGCACATATTTCCCATGGTGTTTGCGGTGACCCAGATTCTTTTGGCTGTTCAACGCACGGTGAAGAAATGATACAATCAATACAGTTCTGACCAAAATCATAGATATTACATGCTTTTCCAACGCAGTTGGACCAAGAGTCGGAAGAGAATTTGTCTTCTCTTCCAGTAATATCCAATTCACACATTTGTTCAACCTTACCAACATCAGAGCAGGAAAATAAGCCATTTCTACCAGTAGGTTTTATTCCGTAAAAATTATTGACGGAATCCGGTCCGCAACCGATTGCAGAATAGCTAATGACTATTACTATTCCGAGAGATTTAAGTGCATTTGACATTTTTATTCCTCCAATAGCACACACTACTCACACTTATAAGTAGTAACTGTTTATAAAAGTTTTGTGAAAAAATTTTATGGCAGGCAATTTCCTCATTTTATAGAAAAGTTTCAAGAAAATATTTTCTACCCTAAAGTTTGATTACAGTTTTTAGCTCACGGAAAGAATCTACTTACAGCAGGCAACTAAGATTACATTATCACCGCCAGTGTCACGACTTTCCCCAATCGGACCACCTGTTTCCCATCCACCTTCATCTTCCGCATCTATGCTTAAAGAAGCTTCTTGAAAACCACTAGGACAATTGCCTTTTTTCCAAATACAATAACTTCCTTCCGGCCAAGGGTCCACCAACATTTCTTCAACTTTAGTAACCCTATTACCAAGCTCGGTTAAACCGTCAATTTCATCAGCGGTGTGTCCCGGATTGGGAGCTGCGGCGAGGACAAAAATGCCTATTGCCAATAATGCTAAAACGGCTAATGACCAAAATTTACCTTTTGTAATCTGTATCTCTATCTTCATGCGGCATCACCTTTTCTCTATTTTCATTTTGTCAAGTCAAGCATCGGATTTACAAGTATATTCCTGCCAAACACGATCGAGGAAGTATGATTTCTGTCTTCAGGTTTCTGGAAAACATCCGGCAGGAATTGGATGTTGTTCTCAGCATCGTACGTTGTCGCTTTGAGTGAATCACTCTGCCAGCCGTTCCAAATATCACAGTAAAAGCCGCTTGTTATAGTGCTATCCAGTTTTTGAGCAAAGCACATCTCTTTAGCCATCAGCGGAACATCGCCAAGGAATGCTATATCACCGCAGCCGAGGAATTCTTTTCCAGTAAACAGGACTTGAGAAGGCAGATTCTGCACTTCTAACCAGCCATCTGGTGCATAGACTGTTTTTGAAGAAGGAATGAACGTGCGGCTTTCCTGACCGTCGTGATCCTTTGCCACGAAAAAGAGATCATATTTCTGAGGGTAGAGATTTTTGATGGTGTACGGCGGGACACCTTTCAGAGGGAATGTGCAAGTAGAAGAGCTGCAAGAGTAAGTTACTATCTCCGTCACGGAAGGATCATACAAGTATGTTTGTGTCAGCGTATCTGCCGTAGCCATGACATAATATTTTGTTTTCTCTGCCTCAAGATCATCATAAGTAACCGTGACCATCTCTTCGTCAACATCCTCAGGATGAATGGGGTCAAAGAGATAGGCTTTCCCACCATAAATTTCGCTCAGCGTAGCACTGACAAATCCTGATTTGATGAAAACAACTTCTCCTATTTTTTGGGGAGAAGAACCAGAAATTGATCCATAATACGGCGACGTTGATGGTTCTTCAGTGACACCACCATCGTCATTGCGTTGCTGTCTTGTTTGAGTGAGCGTTGCAGAAACATCTTGCGGTGCATCAGCATAGCTCCAACTACTTTTTCCGTATGTCAGCTCAACTTGGACTGTATTCACGGTTTTCCCTGTCTCTTGGATGCTTAACGAATTCCAACACCCTTTTCCATCGCCAACACCGTATTCGCCGGCTGTATTCCCGCAACACCGCAGAGAAGGATCAGGAGCGGCATTGCCCAGCCATGCCAAACCGAGTGCTTCACACATCTTCGTGTCGACGGAGGGATCTTCCGCATCCAAACTCTCCAACCAAACATTCCCCGCGCAGACAGGATCGTCGCCCGCTTTCCCAAGATGTACTCCTTTGATTTCAAAATGAACAGTAGAAGGAATGGCCGTAAATGAGATGAGAGTCACATCTCGCCATCCAGAGATAGGAATTTGTACATGATACGTTTTTGCGTTCTCCACGACGGCACCGTTCAGAGCGTACGCAAGAACGTTGATGGATTCGATCTTACCGGACGTCGACCATGCTTCCATCTTGACATTTGCTCCCGGCGAAATGGAATCGTCAGTGAACTGAAAGTAGATATCGAGATAGTCATAACCTTGGAATGAGGGATACCGCGTCCCGTAGATCTCTTGGTATGTCGAACCAGCAGGATTATAGAATTGAATCGATGTCTTTGTGAGCGGATCGAGAAAGGGCATCAAGTCAAATACGCCTTGTCCTGGAGCACGTCCTTTTATGCCGTTTTTGGAATCTTTAGAACACTCTGCCCAAATCGCGTGGTCATCTGTCGCGCGGCAGCGGAATTGCGCAGATTGTGGTTCGAAGAATTGGGATACTTCGAGGACGCCTTCCGTATTAGCAGAGCAAGAAGACCATTATTCGCCGTTAGAAACGATGTCGTAAGGAGGTTGATCTGATTTC
>JACQNF010000080.1 GCA_016203215.1 Candidatus Woesearchaeota archaeon | reverse complement strand
GAAGAAGACTTGCTGCTTATTGGTCAAGCGAGAGGAAAGTTTGGTGGTGGACAACGTCGTATCTTTCGGCAAACTCAGAAGAAAACAAAAGAAGGAAACAAAATTAAGTTTACGACCGTCGCTGTCGTCGGCAATCGAGATGGTTACGTCGGCGTTGGCATCGGCAAGAGCAGTGAAACTGTTCCTTCTCGTGATAAAGCGAAGCGTGCGGCGCGGTTGAATCTCGTTCGTGTACGACGAGGTAGCGGAACATGGGAATCAGCATCTCGTGAACCAACATCAATTCCTTTCGCAGTAACCGGACGATGTGGATCTGTCCGGATCACGTTGATGCCTGCTCCGAAAGGGAAAGGCCTCTGTATCGAGAAAGAGTGTGCTAAAGTTCTTGCTCTTGCAGGAGTCAAAGATATCTGGAGCAAAACTGAGGGACAGACCAAGACAAAGTTGAATCTCATTTATGCTTTGATGGACGCTCTCCGAAAATTATCTGAAGTGAAAATTCAGCCGAACGACATTCCCAAATTAGGAATCGTGGAAGGGTCGCTCCGCAACCGGGAAGTGGTCTAGCTGAGTGGATGATAAAAATATACGAAATTAAATACATGATGATACTATGGCAGTAACACCAAATTCAAAAATTGTACATTCCTCCCCTCATTCTTCAGGGAAGACTTCCTCTAACGGAGGATTCCAGAAGCGGTCGACAGCAGCTTCCTCTCAGAAAGTTTCTGCAAAAGGGATAAGCGGGTCGAGCAATGGGACAAAACTTGCAGTGGTCTTAGTTCGAGGAATGATCGATCTCAATACTCCTTTACGAGATACGCTCTCCTCGCTTCGTCTGCACCATAAGAATCACTGTGTGGTTGTTGGCGATTCTCCTGTATCTCGAGGGATGATTCAGAAGGTTAAAGACTATGTCACGTGGGGTGAAATTTCGCCGGCGGTGTACCAGGAGCTGGTGGAAAAGCGTGGGAAAGAGTTTAAAGCACGGCTCACGGACGGGAAGAAAAAGTATGCGTATGCTTTTATCGAGTTTCAAGGGAAAAAATATAAACCTTATTTTGCTCTGAATCCCCCACGGAAAGGGTTTGGCCGGAAGGGAATAAAAGTTGCCTTCCGAGCCGGCGGCGCCCTTGGATTTCGTGGTGAAAAAATCAATGACCTCTTACAGAGGATGATGTAGGTATTTCCAGATGGTTGTCTATAAACGAAAAAAAGTGAACCGGTATCGCGGACATAGTAATCACGGCGGCGGGGCGCGTAAGAAACGGCGCGGTGCAGGTAGTCGTGGCGGTCGTGGAATGGCGGGGACGGGGAAACGCGCAGGGCAGAAAAAAGCAGGTATGGCTCCGGTCTTGGGAAGTCATGGCTTTCGTCCGTTACGGACAGTTCGTCCAGAAAGGATTATTTCTGTAGGATATTTCACTCCCGAGCGGGTAAGCAAATTGTTGAGCGAGGGAAAAGCAACCAAGGAAGGTCAGTTTGTTTCAATAGATTTAGGAAAACTTGGGTATACTAAGTTATTGGGGACAGGTACAACTGCACAAAAGCTTAAGTTAACCGTTCCTACCTGCAGCAGAGGAGCAGCAGAAAAAGTGAAGTCTACCGGTGGAGTTGTGACCGCAACAGAATCTGCAGGAATGGAGACGACAGAAAAAGCAGAAGAGTAAAATTATTGTAGCGTAAGACGGTTAAAGCCAAGTTGTCTTCCGCGAGATTTAACAACCGTAGAAGTAACGGTAGAAGTAATATCTAGAGATACATAGGGACGTTCACATGGCATTACTGGGAAAGATGATTTCGTACATTCCTGAGGTGCGTGGACCGCCGCAGAAAAAACTTCCCTTTGGTCAGAAATTAAAGTGGACGCTCATCGTTTTAGTCATCTTTTACATTCTTGGATTGATTCCCCTTTACGGCTTGGGAGAAAATTCCTTACAGCAATTTGAATTCCTTTCGATTATTTTAGGAGCTTCATTCGGGAGTATCATCTCTCTTGGGATAGGTCCACTTGTGACCGCATCCATCGTCTTGCAGCTTCTGTCGGGAACGGGGATTCTGAAGCTTGACGTTTCCTCTCCAGAAGGGAGACGTAAATTTCAAGGGCTACAGAAAATATTGGGGATCTTTTTCATCATCCTTGAAGGTGCGATCTACGTCTTGATGGGTGGTTTAGCACCGTCAGCATCGCTGGTAGGAACTCCTCTCTTTGCTCAGCTGGAGATGCTCTTGATTTTCCAGCTGATCGTGGGCGGCTTGTTAATCATGTTAATGGACGAGGTTGTCTCTAAATGGGGTTTTGGCTCCGGGATTTCTCTCTTTATCGTTGCCGGCGTCGCTCAGCAGGTTTTCATCCGTACATTTAACTTCCTGCCTTCACCGACAAATCCAGATATTGCTGCAGGCGCGATTCCCGCAATTTTTCAATCAATCTCGTTAGGAGACGTCACCACGATGGCCTTGGAGCTCGCAGCGATTCTCTCTACTCTGTTAGTATTTGCGATTTGTGTGTATGGTCAATCGATGAAAGTTGAAATTCCTCTTTCCTTCGGACGAGTTCGGGGATACGGTATCCGTTGGCCGTTGAATTTCTTTTACACTTCAAACATTCCAGTCATTCTTGTTGCGGCGTTGTTAGCAAATATCCAACTCTTTGCGCAACTGTTGCAGCGATGGGGGCATCCTCTTCTGGGAACATTTAATGGAAGCAGCCCCGTCAGCGGATTAGTCTACTGGTTGAATCCTCCCAACATCGTGAATAGCATCATTACGGGAAGTTTAACCTTGACGCAAGTTGGTCAAGCTCTAGTGTATATCCTCGTGATGATGGTCGGTTCAATTGTCTTCAGCACGTTCTGGGTGCAGACCGCTGGGATGGATGCTAAGAGTCAGGCGCGGCAGATACTTAATTCTGGATTGCAGATTCCGGGCTTCCGGCGTGATGAACGTGTGTTGGAAAAAGTGTTGAATCGATATATCTGGCCGTTGACGATCGTTGGTGGGGCATCGATTGGTTTGCTTGCCGCATTAGCTGATTTGACAGGTGCACTGTCTCGAGGGACGGGAATTTTGTTGGCAGTGATGATCGTCTATAAGTTGTATGAAGAGATTGCAAAACAGCATATGATGGATATGCATCCGGGACTGAAGAAGTTCATGGAATAGGTATTGTGTTTTCACTGTTTGATTTCTTGTGGCGGGGTGAGACGCTTTCGGCGAATTTCTCATGACGTATCTTCCACCAACAAATTTATAAATAATCTCTTGTGAGAAGGTTTCATGTCATTCATCGACTCGCTTTTAAGCCCAGTACTTCAACCATTGATCAATTTGAGCCCTTTTTGGGGAATTGTGATTCTCGCGATAGCTATCGCTTTCTTGTCCACGGTGGCATATAAGTATCTCACGGATCAGGTGAAGATGAAAGACTTGAAAGAAAAGCAGAAAGAATATCAGAAACGGATGAAAGAACTGAGGTCTGAACCGCAGAAGATGATGGAAGTTCAGAAAGAGGCGATGAAGACAAATATGGAATATATGAAAATGTCGTTCAAGCCAACTCTCTTCACGATGCTTCCTTTGCTTCTCGTTGTGGGATGGATGGCGGGACATTTGACCTACGAACCGATTTATCCTCAGGAAACGTATAGTATGACTGCGTTTTTCAAAGAGGGAGTGTCCGGAAATGCAGAATTGCTCGTGGATCCGGGAACAGAGGTGCTTAACGAGCGTGTTCAAGCGGTAACTGGCGGGGTAGTGACGTGGAACCTGCGAAGTGTAGAGGGCGAACATATGCTGCGAGTTAAGATCGGGGCACAGGAAGAGAGCAGAGCTGTATTGGTCACAAAAGAAGTGCGGTACTCTGAACCGGTTTTAACATCAAAACATTCTGACATCGAACGATTACAGCTGAACTATCGGCCGCTGAAGCCGCTAGGAGAGCAGAGTTTCTTTGGGTGGCAGCCAGGATGGTTAGGATTGTATTTTATATTCTCGCTTGTGGGGAGCTTAGCTTTCCGCAAAGTGATGAAGATTTATTGAGCGACTTCTTTCTTCTCATCAAACTTTTCTTTCGCTACGCTCTCTTTCCAGAAAACAACGTGGCTGGCACGTTTCTCAAATAATGCGATTGCGAGTTGGGTTCGGATGTGATCTTCATTGATCCCATGCTTGATCGCCAGAATTTTCGCCTCTTGTAACGACTCGTCCAAAAGCTGAAAATTTTCCTGTCGGCAACGTTCTTCTGCGCGGCGTTCTTCTTGTTCCGTGAGATAGATCTCTTCCCAGATCGGATAGCTGCTTCCCGTCACGGTCCGCGGGAACGTTTTTGAGAACGCCATTCTGCCATCTGTGATTATCTCTTATAAAAAGATTTATATGGCAAATTAGTTTTATGAGAGTGATGGCTGGCAAGAAAAAGGGTGGTGACCTCAAAGGGGCGGCTTCAACCCTCCTTCGTGAAGAGAAAACGATTGAGAAAGAGGAACGAAAGATTGAGGATCTTGAACAAAAACAGCTGGAAAGCCTGAGAGCATTGCGTGAAGAAGTGCGTAAAGATATCGGTCCTCACCCTCTTACGAGGATTACGCGAGCGGATATCGTGCGCAGTCTCATCGGGGCGTTGATCGGAACCGTCGGCCATTTTGCGTTTTTTTACGGCGTGGAGCTAGCAGAGAAAATATCCTTCGTCCGGGCAACATCATTATACGTTCTTTCAGCGATCGTGGCGTTCTTTTTTATGTACTATTCCGGTTTTCGAAAGGTAAAAGAAGTGAAAGTGATGCATTTCATTCCCTTGCGCGTAGCGGTAGTGTATGTTATCTCACTCATCGTCGTGGTCGTCACTCTCTTTATTTTTGGGTTCCTTGACGAGAGTAGTTCGTTCATCCATTTGTATAAAGTGGTTTCAACAACCTTGCTGTTGGCAGTTTTAGGGGCGAGCACAGCGGACATTTTAGGGAAGGAGTGAAAGGATGGGATTAGCAGAGATTCTCCAAGAGCGAAGGCGAACATTTGAGGTGATTAGTCACGTGATTCGGAATCTGGTCACGCTCTTCAGCGCGAAGGGGATAGAGATCGATGACGAACTTCGGAAAAGGATGGTGCGTCAGATTGGTCATTTGCAAGCTTTAAACAAAGGGGTTGCTTCAGTGCAGGCCGGCATGAAGAGAGCGGTGAATGCGCAACGAAAGCGAGAATTTACGACAACTCTTCTCCTTGAGAAAAGAAGTATCGAGGAGCTGGTCGACAGTCTTGCTCAAGCGTCGGAGAAACCGACAACAGAAGTTCTCGATCGAATAACGACGCTTCTAGAGGATGTCAAGACATTGATGCTCGCGAATGAAGATCGGGCGAAACGGTCAACTTAATGCATCCTTCCCGTAGGTATTAAGTTCGTCACGACGCTTCGGCGGGCGGGTCGTCTGTCTCGCGGGGAATATAGTTGTCCTAACAGATGCACATAAACTGTTTAACTGCCTATTCTCCGACAATAATTACTCTGCTTCGCTGAGTAGTTCTCGACAGACCACTTGGCCTTGCCCGCCTTGACGGCGAACTTAATACAAAACCCATCGCTATTTTTATAAAGGAATTTCCCCTCGAGAGGTTAATGCCGTCATTCTGGGAACACGTCAATAAAGTACTGCGGGAAGCTCAGATCATCATTGAAGTGCTTGATGCACGGATGATCGACGAGACGAGAAATAGTGAGATCGAGAGGAAAATCCAACGTTTTGGAAAGAAGATCCTCTACGTTGTCACGAAGTGCGATCTTGTCAAGATCGATGAGCTCCAGTCCAGGATGCGGGAACTCCAGCCGTCTGTATTTATTTCAAGCAGGGAGCATCTGGGAACAACAATCCTCAAGCGAAGAATTTTAGAGCTTTCCCGCGGCGAATCGGTGATCGTGGGTGTCGTGGGATATCCTAACGTGGGAAAATCATCATTGATCAATGCCTTAGCAGGGCGATCTGCGGCACGCACGTCTGCGGAAAGTGGTTTTACGAGAGGGGTACAGCGAATCAAGATCAGCCCGAAGATTACCCTTCTCGATACGCCGGGGGTCTTTCCACTGAAAGAGAAAGATACCAAGAAATACGGTAAGACTGGCGCCGTGGATTATGCCAAGATTGCTGATCCAGAGATCGCGGCGTTACAGTTAATTGAAGATGAGCGAGAGGTAATCATGAGGCACTATGCTGTTGAAGCGGTGGATCCGGAAGAGATCCTGTGTCACCTTGCTAGACAATGGAACCGTCTTCAAAAAGGGGGAGATCTCGATCTTGAGGCGACAGCACGCCAGTTATTGAAAGAATGGCAGACGGGGAAGATACGACGATGAACGAGATTTCCGTTCTGGAAGCGAAGAAACTCATTCTTGAGAATAGACATAATCCGCGGTTTGTTATCCTTGATGTTCGAACACCGGAAGAGTTTGAGGACCAGCATATTCCCGGGGCGTTGAACATTAATATCTCTGACGATGATTTTGAGGAACGAATCACGAACTTAGAGCGGGGAGAAAAATATCTGGTGCATTGTCGATCCGGGACCCGTAGTGCGTTTGCGGTCGAATTCATGACGGGGAAGGGATTTAGTGATGTGACCAATGTTTTGGGATGGCTATTTTAATGGGCGGAACAATGGACCTAAAAGAACTTCAACGTTATCAAGAAGAATATGACACAAGCTACTGGGAGCATAATGCAAGCAAGCTTGACAAGATAAGACACATTACCCTTCACCTCGCGAAATCACTTGGAAAAATATCTGGGTGGTGTGAGAGGGCGGAACATCAGGTTCAAGATCAAACAAAACAAATAGAGACGGAAGTAATCCCTGATCTTCTGGTTTATTGTCTTCAACTTTCCAATACACTAAGGATAGATGCCGAGGAAGCATTTCACCAGCGGGTGGAGGAGAATAAGAAGCGTTTTAAGAAACTTAGTCCTTAACATAAAGCTGTGGATATAGTCGTCCAGCTAAATTGTGAGAAGTTTTGTCGGATTCGTGATCGTCAAGGGAAGAGGCATATCCCTATAATCAACCTCCATAATCTTTTTAAACCATGACGATTCGTCATTCTCAATAATCACTACGAGGTGTGTAAATATGAGTTATCTTCAGAAATATGCAGAGAATTATAAGAACGTGTTGTATTTTGTGTTTCGGTTGTTAGTCGGAGGGATGTTCTTCATCCACGGTGCGCAGAAATTATTTGGCTGGTTCGGCGGTTCGAAAGTGCCGGATATGGTAAGTCTGATGGGTGTGGCGGGATTAGTCGAGTTCTTCGGCGGATTGCTCGTTGTCTTGGGTCTCTTTACCAGACTCGCTGCTCTTGTGAGTGCGGTACAGATGTTCGTCGCGTACTTCATGGTCCATTTCTCAATGGGAAGCTGGAACCCAGTTGCAAATAAAGGTGAGCTTGCATTGCTCTACGGCGCTGCGTTCTTAGTACTGTTTGTCTACGGCAACCAGAAGTGGAATCTTGAGCAGAAG
>JACQNF010000071.1 GCA_016203215.1 Candidatus Woesearchaeota archaeon | reverse complement strand
TTTGGGACTGATGATAATGGTCTGCCGACGGAACGATTGGTAGAGAAGAGCAAGAACATCCTTTCGACTCATCTTCCACGACAGGAGTTCGTACGCATCTGCAATGAATTCATCGAGAAAGAAAAACCCGCATTCATCCAGAGCTGGAAGGAAATCGGGATGTCTGCTGATTTCAAAAGGTCGTATTCAACGATCAACAGGCATTGCCAAATAACATCCCAAGCTTCGTTTATCGACCTGTTTCAGAAAGGCCGGATCTATCAGCAAGAAGCGCCGGGCAGTTACTGTGTTGCTTGCCAGACGGCAATAGCACAGGCTGAATTTGAGTCGGTCGACATGACGTCGCACTTCAACACGATCCTCTTCACCACGGGGGGGAAAGAACTGGCGATTTCCACAACACGGCCAGAACTGCTCCCTGCCTGCGTCGCCCTGTTCTATAACCCCCAGGATCCTCGATATCAAGCACTTCACGGAAAGTTCGCACGTGTCCCGTTGTTTGAGCACGAAGTTCCTATCCTCGCGGACGAAGCAGTAGCTTTAGACAAAGGAACAGGTCTGATGATGGTGTGTACTTTTGGAGACAAAGAAGACGTCGACAAGTGGTTCCGCTTCAAGCTTCCTCTTCGCGTTGTCTTCGAAAAGAACGGCCGATTAAACAGCCTTGCCGACGAATTCAAAGGACTCAAAATCAAAGACGCGCGCAAGGCGATCCTCGAAAAGCTGAAAGAAAATGGACTTCTCCTGAGCCAAAAAGAGATCACACATGCAGTCAACGTCCATGAACGTTGCAAGACCGAAATTGAGTTTCTTAAAACAAAGCAGTGGTACATCAAAGTCTTGGACGCAAAAGAGGATTTATTGGAGATTGCATCTGCCATCCAATGGCATCCCGTGCACATGAAAGTCCGTTACGATCACTGGGTACAGAATCTTCAATGGGATTGGTGCATCTCACGGCAGCGACATTTTGGAATCCCCATCCCCATCTGGCAATGCACGCAGTGCAAATCATACCTTGTTCCAAGACAAGAAGATCTTCCTGTCGATCCGACGATCTCCCTACCAAAACAGAGCTGCGCCTGCAGATCGCGTGAATTCATCGGGGAGACTGATGTCCTTGATACATGGGCAACGTCATCCGTGACACCAGAAATTGCAAGTAATTGGATCCATCAAGGAGAATACGATTCTGTGTTTGACAACAAACCATTTGCCCTTCGTCCACAAGCTCATGACATCATCCGCACATGGTTGTTCTACACGATTGTCAAGAGTTATTTCCATCACCGTCGAGTTCCCTGGAAGAGAGTCATGATTTCCGGTCATGCCCAAGACCCGCATGGAAGAAAAATGTCCAAATCCCTCGGAAACATCATCGAACCGCAAGCGATGATCCAAAAATATTCAGCAGATGCCTTACGATTCTGGGCCGCAGGCTCGACCCTCGGCGACGACCTGCCGTTCCAAGAGAAAGATCTCGTCACAGGACAAAAATTTGTGACGAAATTGTGGAATGCCGCTAAATTCTGTGCACAGCATCTCGGGGATTTCACCGAACAGCGAGAATTATCTCCTTCAGAAGTACTAGATCGCTGGCTCCTCAGCAAATTACAGCGAACAATCAAAGAATGTTCTGATAGTTTTGAACAGTTTGAATACTCCAAAACAAAAATGAAAGTTGAACACTTCTTCTGGCATGACTTCTGCGATAACTACTTAGAAATTGTCAAAGATCGCTTGTACAACCAAGATGCACGAGGCACAGGGGCAAGAACAAGTGCCCAATATACGCTCCATCAGACATTGTTGACAATCTTGAAAATGATGGCGCCGATCACGCCTCACGTGACAGAAGAAATCTATCAGCATTTATATGCTACAACCGAGAAACAACGGAGTATTCATACCTCTTCCTGGCCGTCGCATAATCCTCGATTGATTGACGAACATGCCGAATTAATAGGAGATCTCGCCGTAGATATCATCAACACTGTTCGGAAATGGAAATCCGAACAGAAAGTCTCACTCAAGGAAGAGATCAAAACGTTAACTCTCACCAGCAGCGAGAACGAATTTCCTGCAATGATTGAACGCATGAAGAAAGACTTGCAAGCGGTGCTCAACGCCCAGAACATAATTTTCTCTGGCGAAACCCCCCTTGTTTCAGAGAAATTTGGAGTGAAGATAGGTATCTCTCGTTAGGTTGAGGTTCATCGTACAATAGTAACAATAATTGTCTTTCTTAGACGTGAACTTACGAAACCTTTTTAAGGGGCGGGGTGCTTATAGAAGAAAAGGGGGCGTGAGGTAGTACGTTCTTTAAGTAAATAAGATAATCAAAAAATAGTCGAGGTGTAATTATGGCCGGAGTAGAAGCATATTGCGTGAAGTGTAAAGCAAAACGCCAGATGGCTGACGCTAAAGAAGTTTCCATGAAAGGAAAAGGCGGCGTTGCCCGAAGGGCAATGAAAGGCAAATGCCCGAAGTGCTCAACAACCATGTTTAGAATCATGGGTAAGAAGTAAGCGTTTTCTTTTTGTTTTTTTGAAATTTTTTTTCTCCGAGAAAAACTTATATAGCTACAATCTTTCTTTCTGAAGATGGTCGACACCCTTTCGTTAGATGAGATTGTTTTTGACGCGAAAGGAAATGGGGAAGATCCAAAAGCGGGAAAGATAATACTCAAGGCGTATGGTATCGGTGCCAAGCCCCTCTACCTGGTGGATGTCGAAATAAAATTTGAAGAATCGGTGTCCACAAGCCATATCCGATACGATTCGGGGAAGGGAATCTTTATTGATGCACCCCTCGGCTTGGATATCCTCAGTGGAAATTCTCCGGAACAAATCCGCGAGATGATGGAGGAGATTAGTTCAGTATATGCGCAGTTAGTGTCGTTACGATACATTGTTCTTGAAGAGAAAGCGCGGTAGCCGAATTAAGAATAACAACGTCAAAAATGAAAAAGCTCATCATCATCGGCGGCGGGTTCGCCGGAGCGTACATCGCTCAAAAATTACAGTCTACATTGAGAGTAACGCTGTTTGATACCAAGGATTATTTTGAATTTACTCCTTCTGTCCTTCGTACACTTGTCGAACCAAACCATATCCGGAAAATAGAAGTACGGCATCGAGTGTATCTTCCGTCTACTACAGTTGTCCGAGAGCCCGTTACAACGGTTGAGAAAACATTTGTGATTGCGGGTGGTAAAAAATATCCTTTTGATTATCTTGTTATCGCTTCGGGTTCGCAATATAGCTCGCCGATTAAAGAAGAAAATATTGTCATTGCTTCCCGGGGGAAGGAACTCCGTGCTTCAGCACAACAATTAGAAAAAGCAGGAAAAGTGCTCATCGTCGGCGGAGGAGTGGTAGGAACAGAGCTCGCGGCAGAGATTGCAGAACATTATCCTCAAAAAGAGATTACACTTGTCCATGCTCGAGCCGCGTTGATTGAACGAAATCCCCCCAAAGCGCGACATTATGCACAACAATTTTTACAACAGAAAGGGGTCACTATCCTCTTTCAAGAACGAATTGTCCTTTCACAAGACGAAAAACAACCTCAAAAAATATATCTTACTTCTAAAAACAAAAGCATTTCCGCAGATCTCGTCTTTCTCTGTACGGGCATCACCCCCAATTCCGACTTTCTTCTCCCACAATGGAAAAATGTGCTCGATGCAAAGGGATTTGTGAGAGTTAACGAATATCTTCAAGTACACCAACATCCTCAGATTTTCTCGGCAGGAGATATCACTACTATTCCCGAAGAGAAAACCGCACAGAGTGCGGAAGAACAGGCGAAAATTGTTGTTCGAAATCTCCTCGCCTTGGAAAAAGGACAGGAATTGCAGAAGTTTGTTCCAAGACAGCGCCCAATGGTGATCAGCCTAGGGAAATGGAAAGGGATTTTGGTCTATAAAAGATGGGCATGGTGCGGACTGGTTCCGGGATTATTGAAACAGCTGATCGAATGGAAAACGATGCGACGTCTAAAATGAGCTCTTCCATAAACCAAAAGAAATTGAACCCTACACATTTTCAGAGAAAAAGAACGAAGATGAATACTCCTGCACGTATCTTTGATGGCATCAGAGCAGTTGGCTTTGACTTTGATGGAACGTTGATCATGTCCGAGGAAGAAAAGGCAAAAGCCATGGCCGCTATTTTTAGCGAGCAATTGGGAATAAAACGCGGGGTGAAGATGGTGTATGCCCGTCTTGCAAAACGAGCACTCAACCGCGATGAAAAGGTAACAAGATTATTTCAAGAATTGCTTCATCGAACACCAACCCCAGAGGAACATCGGAAAATCAAACACCAATTCGGGAAAATATATCAACTACGGATGCGGACGTGTCCATTATTCCACTGCAGTAATTTGATCAAAGAGTTGCGGAGCCAAGTCCATTTTTTGTTTTTACTCTCGTTGGAGGATAAAAAAGAAGTGACAGCAGTCGCGAAGCATTGTGGTGTCGCACGATATTTTGATGAGATCCTCGGCGGACCGGCATCGAAAGTAGATAATCTCAGACACATTCTGAAAAAACATCATCTATCCCCAAAACAAGTTCTCTATATCGGAGATGCCCATTCCGACGTCATCGCCAGTAAGAATGTCAAGGTGAAAGTCATACTTTTGGGGAGAAAACATCTTTACGAGAGGCTAAAACAAGATTTAGAAGCAGACTTCAAATTTAGTTCTCTGTGTGAGATTCCAAAATTATGAGAAGAAAGCTATCTCTGGTATACCTCGGGATTAACAGCATTCGGCGCTCTTTTTCCTGCAAGCGCCGCCAGAATATTCCGTGCGGCGATGATAGACATCGCTCGTCGCGCTTCACTTGTTGCGGAAGCAATATGTGGTGTTAGTACAACACTAGGCAATCTCACCAACCCCGAAATTAACTTCGGTTCAGATTCATACACATCCAATCCTGCACCGGCAATCTGTTTCTTCTGAAGCGCGGCTACGAGCGCTTTTTCATCGATGACAGGACCACGCGAGGTATTGATGAGATATGCAGTTTTCTTCATCAAGCCCAATTCTCTCGCACCGATGAGATGATGGGTGGAAGGAAGGAGTGGGACGTGCAGGCTGATAAAATCTGCTGTTTTTAAGAGGATTTCACGTGAAACAAACTTTGCTTTGAATTTCCGTTCAAATTCACGATTTCGGGTAATGTCCGTATAAATCACTAAAATCCCCATCGCAGTTGCTTTCTCAGCAACTAAACTTCCAATCCTCCCTAATCCAATAATCCCTAAAATCTTGCCTTTCAATTGCGTGCCAATGAACAGCATCGGTTCCCATCCGCGATATTTTCCTTTCCGGACAAAAGTATCTGCCTCCACGATTCGCTTCGTCAATGTCAGAAGCAGAGCGAACGTATGCTCCGCCACGGCATCTTCTAACGTTCCTGGCGTATTTGTAACTGGTATCCCTTTACGGGTAGCATACTGTACGTCAATGTTGTCAAAGCCAACGGCATAATTAGAAATAATTTTTAATGTAGGATTAATATCAATCATTTCCTTGTCAATAGTATCCGTCAAGAGGCAGAGAAGCGCATCACACCACTGTATTCCTTTTTTTAATTCGGCTCTCTGAGGGGGATGATTGTGATGATGGATTCGGACAGTACAACAT
>JACQNF010000082.1 GCA_016203215.1 Candidatus Woesearchaeota archaeon | reverse complement strand
TTGTTGACTACTACGAAAGAGAGAAAAGAATACTTAAATCACGATACGGATTCATTCAAATCCTCGTTCTTCCCTTTCCTCCGGAAATACAAAACAGAAAATAAACCGCCCAACAAGAGGACACAAAAATCGCTGAACAGCCGAACCCAAATTAAAGCAAAAAAGATTGTTTCCGTAGGTAAAGAGTTCCGAAGAAGGTATGCCAACGAGAAATCCTTAACGCCTAAGCCGAGAGGTAATTGTGAAATCGCCCCAAGACCATGAGACACGAGGAACGAAGTAAGAGTTTCTGACGAAATAATGACCCCTAGAGCGCTAAAGACGATGCTCAGCTGGAGAAGCAGGATGCCGTACGACAACAGCGAGAGGAGAACCATGCTCATCAGAACGGGAGTGAACGAATTATTTCCCCTTCGCCATTTCTCTACGACAGAGAGAACAGCAAGAGCAAGGAGAACAAGAAGCAATGACAGTGATGGTGAAAAATAAAGATAGCAAAAGAAAATCAAGAACGAAACCATCTCAATACCCCGCACCAGCAAGATCAATTGAAACCGCCGCTTGAGGGAGAGGTCATTCCAGAACAAGATCTTGAAGCCATCTGCGCCAAATTTCCCCGAGAACGTCGTCAATTCGATGAACAGCGATGCGCAATATACCTTGACGTAATGAGCATAACGCTGGCGTTTGCCAAACATCCATCCTCCCGCATACAAGATAAATGATTTCGCCATCAAGAACGCGACGGCCAAGCCGAGAATAGTGACGCTCTCTTTCCAAAAATGGAGAATACGTGAAAACTGCAGATTTGCCCCGTATTTCCAAAAGAAAAAGAGAACGTACCCGAAGAACAAGACGAGAACGAGTATTTGGATACCTTTCCAGAACGCATACTTCTGAAGAAGTTTAGAGCGAGAGAACGTGAACGCCATCAATTTTGCCCGGAGAACGGGATATTTAATGACTCTTATTCTCCAGACGACATTAAATCTTTCTCATCACACCCTTCTTCATACTTTTCTAACTCATCAAGCATCTGATCAAAAGGGTTCTTTTTCTTTTTATCCAACTTCTCTTTCTTCAAGTCTTCATACGGCGACCCCGCGGTTACCGGGGAATCGTGAGGTGTGATTGTGTTAGTCATTCGTGTTCAAGTGCGGATCATATTTAAAAGATTTATGGTGAGAAGTTAGGGGAAACAGTCTGTGGCCGGTGAGACTTGTCAATTTCTCTTTTATGATTCATCAAAGTTTATCCTGAACTCTTTCCCGTGCTCAGCAAACCCAATCTTACTGTAGAGACGATGTACGTGTTCATTTTCAAAACGGCTTGTGCAAATAAGTTTATAACAGCTTTTTTCTTTTGCAACCCTCATTGCTTCACGTACGATACGCGAACCTAAACCCTGATTGCGATAGCGTTCATGGACAAAAACATCTTCAAGAAAGCCAAATGGTTGTTCGTGACTGTCATTATTGAGAATATATACTCTCGCCCGAGCAACTTCGAGATCATTATCGATAATACTTATTTTAACGCCAGATGCAGAGAGGGGTACTTGCTTTAGATCCATTGTGAGAGCATAAAAAACTGCCTATTCTTAAATTCTTTTCACGGAAGTAGAAAGATATTCTTATATAGATTCCTCTCTCTCTCGAACCTTTAGTCGTCCAACAAAGTCTTCAATATCCGGTTGGACTCTTAACGGTCAACTAAGTGGCGTCTTGCTCGAGCAAGACTTTCTTGGTTGACTATAAAAAGAGGTGATTAAAGGAGGAACGTAGTGGGACAAAAAAGCCTTGTGTCAATTGTTGAGACTCTTGAAACGGCAATAGAACAGAAAGGATTTGTTTTGGGAAGCGAAACAATATCTATCCCAGAAGATAATCTTAAAGAGGCGGTTGCGACAATTGATGCTTTCTTCCAAGAGAACAAACTTGCCCTTGCAGTTGCACAAAAAGCGGCCTCGTACAGCTCATTAATTGAACCAATTATATCCCACTATTCCACCACGAAGAATAAACTTCGCGCACCACGAGAGGATACTGACTTTGATGAGTATACTCGAGAGATTATCTCATCTTTAAATGAGGTTGGTGTTGCTGCGATTGATCACACGTATTTTATGACGAAGCCGCGTCAACAGAAAATAAGACAAGATGAACGACTGACTCTCAGCATATTCGGTCTTGTTGCAGGGACGGAGTTAGTAACTGCACACTATCGGAATGTTCCTTTTGATGCGGCAACTGAAATTTTCTTTTCCGGGTTAGTGCTGACTTTGCCATACATTTTCCTCAAGTGGCATGAACATTACCGTCCAATGGCTCACAGCATTCAAGAACTTAAAACAGCTGCAGAGAAAACAGACATGTATCTCCACAAAGTAGGGGAAAAGTACGGATAGTCAATCTACTGTTTTTTCAACCCCCGTATCCCTACCCGGAGATTAACTTCATAGGCATTAAGGACAGCGACGTGCCCATCTCGCCACGCTACACGTGCAAAAGGACCTGAAACAGCGTGCATTCGAACGTACTCTGGATCCAAAAGATAGATTTCCGCCGTCTCGATACCCTCGTTGTGCAATAACTCCATCGCGGCCGTGAACACTTCGTGCTGACCGTATGCTCTCTCTGCAAGCCTTCGCCCCTCACTATCCAAAAGCGGAGGAGAGGAAGTATCGATCTCGAGATAGAAATGATTGGGTGGGCCTCCTTGTAACCGTATTTTTGTCAGGTCGATGCGGAGAGTGCTTACGTCGTCCATCGCTCGCCGAGCTTTCTCAAGAGGAAGCTGATATTTTCGTGTTTGGCAAAGCTGCTCATAGGAACTGTAAAGTCGATTATTAAGATTCTGTAAGACGAGGTTATGTTCACTTCGGGTTATCCAAAGTGTAGGGTTTTTTTCTTTCCCTTCAAGCGAATAAATTACCCCGTCCGGAACGAATAAAAGATCCTGAGATAATCGAGAGAGGGACACATCTTCTGCCATTAGTTGGTCAAGGTGAGACAGACTATCTGGTTCAAAGAGGTTGTACCCTTCCAGCAAATCCCTGTCCACAATTGTCTCGAGTACCATCTGATTCTTAACAAAGTGAAGGTCTACAGATCTAATTCTCCCTCTCGAAAAATTTTACGATAATAACATCCAAAACGCCCTACTTGGATATATTCTGCTGCTTCGTTAGGGGTAACCCCCATTTTCTTGAGAAGAGGGATTCCACCAAGTTCTTTTTTCTTGCCATGGTAGAGAACACCAAATTGGTGGTCGGCTTCGTGTTCATAATCAAGGAGATGAGTGTTCATAATCGCATCGATGAAAGAACCGGCTCTCTGGAGGTCCAACTCTGGTTTCTGAATTTTAAAAATGCTGATGATATCACTACTAAACCTCTGCCGACCACAAACAGATTTGATATTAAAAAAACCCCCAATAGTGTAGACGACCGTATGATCTCTTTTTTGAAAAACATATCTAACTGCCCCCTCCTCAGCTGTTCTGGTCGCATCGAAAAAGCAACCGTAGGTATGGAGAAGGACACTGCTAACATCCAGTGCATAGCTATCAAAATAGGTACCCAACGCACCTTCCGGAATAATCCCTTGTTCCTGATGATCTTTTTCGGTTAAAATTTCTCGCGGAACAGCTAACACTGTTAAAGTCTCGATTTTTGAATCGTCAACCGGCGTGGTTACAACTGCAGTATCTTTCTTCAATCCCCTTACTCGTTCAACAAGATCCATGGCTATTCCTCCGTTATGTGTATTCCTCATGAAATTTCCATCATATTTAGTTCGCGACGACGATTCGGCGGGCGGGCCGTCTGTCTCGCGGAGAATAGTGTTCTATTCCAATAAGCCGATAATAACCTGTTTAGCGATCTATTCTCCGATACTATTAACTTCTCTGCTTCGCTGAGTAGTTCGAGACAGACACAGTTAAACACGCGAGAAACACCCGTAGTGTTTCGACACGTAGATTAACTGTTAAGAGGCCAACGTAGTTGGACGACTATATCTTGGCCTTGCCTGCCGTGACGGCGAACTAAATACACACAAATTTCCGTAACGATTATAAAATATCTGCTTTTTTTCCATAGAAATAGCTACTTTAATAGATATACCTCTCTCTCACAATGATCACGACAATAACTGAACCACATGACCCCCTCCATTTGAAGGCAGTGCTCCACCCGTTTGTAACAAGATGGTTCTTCACTCAATTCCGTGACTTCTCACTTCCACAGCGCTTCGGCGTGATGGAGATCCATATGCGCAAGAATGTACTTATTTCCGCACCAACGGGCAGCGGGAAAACACTGACGGCGTTCTTGGCAATTCTCAATGAGCTTGTCGATTCATCACAGAAAAAAGCGCTGGAAGATAAGATCTACTGTGTCTATGTTTCGCCGCTGAAGGCATTGAACTATGACATCCAGCATAATCTCCTCAAACCGCTTGAAGAAATTCAGGCTACAGGAGGAGTTCCTTTAGGCATCCGCATCGGTGTCCGAACAGGCGACACGACTGCGTCGGAGAAAGCAAAGATGTTGCAGAAGCCGCCGCATATCTTGATTACGACACCCGAATCATTAGCGATTATGCTCTCGTCACCAAAATTCAAACAGCACCTGAGGGACGTTCAATGGACGGTGATTGATGAAATCCACGCTCTTGCAGAAAATAAACGCGGCGTTCACCTTAGTTTAACGGTAGAACGATTGCAACGTCTGTCACCAGGGATGACTCGGGTAGGACTCAGTGCTACAATTGCCCCTCTGGAAAAGATTGCACAATTTCTGGTAGGAAATAACGGCAATAGCGACCGGGATTGCGGAATTGTTGACGTTCAATTCTTGAAATCGATGGATCTTCAAGTCCTTAGCCCGGTCCGAAGTGTTGTCGATTCTGACTACCTCTTGATGCATCGCAAGATGTATGAATTGATGCACGACTTGATCGAACAACATAAGACAACCGTTATCTTTACCAATACGCGAAGCGCCACGGAAAGGGTAGTTCACACATTGAAAGAATTATACCCTCAGCAGTTTACCGGTGAAAATACTGCTGCGCATCACGGCAGTTTGAGCAAAGAGAATCGTTTACGTACGGAGCAGAATCTTCGAGACGGAAAATTGAAAGTTGTCGTCTCATCAACGTCGTTAGAATTGGGAATCGACATCGGTTCAGTTGATCTTGTTCTTTGTGTAGGCTCGCCAAAATCAGTTGCTCGCTTCCTGCAGCGAGCTGGACGCGCCGGCCACCAGCTCCATTCTACGGTCAAGGCGCGGATGATCGTAATGGATCGTGACGACCTTGTAGAATGTGCGCTGCTCTTGAAATCTGCAGTGGAAAAGAAAATTGACCGGGTACACATCCCAGAGAATGCACTGGATGTTCTTGCCCAACAAATCTGCGGCATCGCTCTCGACGAAGTGATCAATATCTATGAACTTTTTCATCTGATCAAGCGAAGTTATTGTTATCGAGACTTGGTATGGGAGGATTTCTTTGAATTGATCAAATATCTCTCTGGACAATATGCCAGTTTAGAAGAACGCCACGTCTACGCTCGTATCTGGTATGATGAAAAAACAGGGGACATCGGCAAAAAAGGAAAGATGGCGCGGATCATCTACATGACGAACATCGGTACGATTCCAGAAGAAACATACGTCACGGTCAAGATCGGCGACCAAACCGTGGGAATGATTGATGAAGGCTTCCTCGAACGGCTCCAGCCCGGTGACGTCTTTGTTTTGGGTGGGAATGCCTATATGTTCAAGTTCTCTCGAGGCATGACAGCGCAAGTGACAACCTCCGTGAACCGTCCACCAACGGTGCCAAGCTGGTTTTCTGAGATGCTGCCGTTATCATTTGATCTGGCAATGGAGATCAGCCGTTTCCGCCGACTTCTCAATGAACGTTTTGCAAGCAAGACGAGCAAAGAGGAGATGATGAAATTCATCCACGAGTTCCTCTATGTTGATGAGAATGCCGCCGAGAGCATCTACGGCTATTTCTGGGAGCAATACCAGTTCAGCCAGATTCCTCATGACAAGAAGATCGTCATCGAGCAGTATCTCGATAAAGAACGGACGTACATCATTTTTCACACTCTCTTCGGCCGGCGAGTGAATGATTGTCTTTCTCGGGCGCTGGCATACGTTATCGGCAAATCACAGCACCGTGACGTGGAAGTGGGGATTACGGACAATGCGTTCTATCTCGCCGCAGAGAAACCGTTTAATCCTCTTCGGGCGATGGAACAGCTGACAACGGACAATTTTCGTGATGTTCTGGAACAGGCCATCGAACGCAGTGAAGCGTTGAAACGAAGATTCCGCAACTGCGCCGCCCGCTCACTGATGATCCTCCGCAATTATATGGGCAGGTCAAAACAGGCAGGAAGAATGCAAGTAGGGAGTAAAATCCTCTTTAATGCAGTAAAACGCATCAGCAATACCTTTCCCATCTTGAAAGAAGCACGACGGGAAGTCCTGGAGGATGTGATGGACTTTGAAAATGCGCTGAAGATCATTGAACAAGTGAAAGCGAAGAAGATTGCGGTGACGGAAGTTAAGACAGTGACACCAAGTCCTTTTGCTTTTGATTTGATTGCTGCGGGCTACAGTGACGTCATTCGAATCGAAGACAAACATGAATTTCTGCGACGAATGCATCAACAAGTCTTGGCCACCATCGCGTTGAAAGAAGGTAAAGCAAAAGTGAGAGCGAAACAAAAAGAGTTTTCGTATCAAACGTTCTGGGAAGATGCCCAGCGCCGGCAGTTAGAGGAAAAAGACATTTACAAAGAAAAGCTTAAGATGCAGATCTGGAATCTCAAGAGCGTTCCCGTATACGTCAAGGAAGAGCTAGTAAAGTTAGTCGAAGATGGGAAGATGCGTGAGGATATCATGCAAGAATGCAAGAAGCATCAGGAACAGATCAATTCTGAATGGCCGACGGAATTACGAGAGTTTGTGCTAGGATTGGTGTTGGAATAACGAGAGGATCAAAACACTTTTGAATCATACCGAATAAAATCATCTGCTCCCAGAACCAATTCGCGAACTTCGTTTATTGCGGCGTTATTCTCTTGAATTCGACGATGGTACAAACCGGCGGTAGCGCGAGAGATCCACGGATAGCGTAATTTCCATTCAATCCCCGTATGCCCGTATCCGTAGAGAATTGCGCCCTCCACTTTTGAGCCATCCTCACGACGGTGACGAGGAACAAGGAATTGACTGATTTTAGCTGCAGCGATAGTATCACGAAAGGCCATAAGTGGTGTTGGGATAAAGGTGGTCTTCAGAGAATTGATAAAACAAGGATAACTACTTTTACTCTTTGATCTCCACGTGGTGGTATTCTCCGTAACAGAGAAGTACGTCGCTGAGGTGAGAAGTCCACTGAGACCAAGAAGAGGGATACCAATAACGGGCTCGTCCAAGAGGAACAGAGAACCAATTCCTGCTCCAGTAGAGTAAAGAGCCCCGAGAACAATACTCGTGTTTATCCCCCATTCTATAAGCTCTGCGGAATCAATATTCTGGACCGGAGGATCAACTGAATAGATCTTCGCTCCTTTATTTTCTGTTTGCCATCGCGCGAGAAGTTCAGAGTACTGGGGGTGTTCCACTAACTCAAGCGGCTCAGTAAGCCCTCCGCTCTCCAACACCAGAAAATCTAAGCTCTGGAAGTCGACGTCTTCAAATAAGGGAAGACTTGAACAACGGTGGTCGCCAAGACCGAGGTAGTACCGCGCATCCTGTGTTTCAAATGTTCGTAAAGCCATTGTGCTGAAAAATGGCCGCGGTTATATAAATATTCTGCTTGACTCCACTAGCCAGTGATTACCCTAGCAAAATTTATAAAGAATAGTACTCTTTTAGATTCAACGGTGAACACACAAAATGAAACGTAAAAATCCTCTGAACCCTGGACAGATCGAGGCAATCTTAACGTATGATAGTTTACCTACATCCCGTGCTGATCTGCTCGACATTCTCTCCATCGCCAATTATGAACGGATTAACGGTAATGGTCGAGTTGGCGGGATTCCGGTTGAAGAAGCCAGCGATAAACAGCTCTACGCTGTTGCTCGAAGGATCTATGATAGGGCATATGAAATGAAATACGCTCTCTCTGCTGAAGAAAAAGCTGCTCTTCAAGAAGAGTACCAACGTCCGACAATAGAACGAGATTATTATCAACGATTATGTGGTTTTTTCAATCTTAACCCTCAAGATGAAGAATATTCTATCGATGATTTAGAACGAATGTTAATTGGGGAATAAAGGTTTACACCTCGTCTGCTCTCCAATGAGGGTTAATCTCCATGTCTCCATAGTGATCTTTTCTCAAATATCCTTCCCAGGCAATCATTGCGCCTTGGTCACCCGCGAGATCAAGCGGCACCTTATAGAATTTTGCGCCACGTTCTAAACACATGATCTCAAGCATTTGACAGAAGCGTTGATTCGCGCCGACGCCGCCGACGAGCAAAAGTTCTTTCTTGCCAGTATTTGCCATTGCACGTTCGACAACTTCTGTACACATTGCAAAACAGATCTCTTGGACTGAAAAACAGATGTCTTCGGCAGATGCTTTCTTCTGTTCGTAGAGCTGTTGAACTTTTGTCAAAATCCCTGAAAATGAAACATCCATTCCCTTAACCGTGTAGGGTAATTCGATATACTTCCCTTGACGAGCTAACTGTTCGATACGCGGACCGGCCGGAAAACCGAGACCGAGAATTCGCCCTAATTTATCAAGCATGTTCCCCAGTCCGATGTCGAGCGTTTCACCGAGGACACGATATTTCCGCTCTTCTTGGACAAGAATTTGTGTATTGACACCAGAAACATAGAGGTAACAAGGATCTTGAAGTGAATTCCAAACCTTGCCGATGCTTAGATGTGCACAACAGTGGTTTACGGCAACAAGTTTCTTATCGTTGGCCAAAGCTAATTGCTTAGCAAAATGATACCCCGCCCAGAGACAAGGGTCGATCCCTGGTCCGGCAGAATAGGCGATGAACTCGATCTCTTTCCAGGTAAGGCCCGCCGTTTCAAGTGCTTGGCGAAGGACGCTTTCAGCAACGCGTTTATGATGCTGTGCTACCTGGTCTGGGATCATCCCTCCTTCTGTGGAGTTGTAACTATCTTTTAGATTTGCAAGGACACTGCCTTTGTCTGTTACTATCCCCACGCCAAAGGTGTGGGCTGTAC
>JACQNF010000081.1 GCA_016203215.1 Candidatus Woesearchaeota archaeon | reverse complement strand
GTCAACATTTTTTATTAATCCATTCTCTCTTCTTCTACTCGTGGATTTGAAGAAACGATTAGAAATGATCCTCAACGATATTAGTGCATCGTCGGTTCCCACATTTTTTCATCTCTTGAGCGCGAGAGAATGGAGCAATACATCTCCGCGAGCGTACTTGGATCCGCTCATCCATGCGCTTTACGATCAAAAATTTGTCATTTCCTCGCAAAAAGAACAGGAGCTACGAGTGACAATCAGGGAAATCATTCTTAATAGTATCACTGCCTGTGATGAGCGGGAAGATCTTTCTGTCGAATATACTGCCTACATCGGAACACGAGGTCTTGCTGTCTACATCCATGACGACGGTCCTGGTTTTGATCATCTCCAAAAAGTATCAGAAACAAGAGAAAAGAAAGTTCAACCAGATGACGAGACGCTCTTGTACAGTGCTGACGTCCCTGGTAATACCGGCCTGCTCTGTCTTCTTCGTTACACATCAGAGTTTCAGTACGGTCCAAAGGGAAATGAAATAGTGATGAGCTTTAAGATCACAAAAGCAACGAACTAAATGTGTATCTCTCTTTTTTAGAACTGTGCAAGCTTTAGAACACGAGATCTTGCTCGTGATGAATTCCCTTACTTCGAATCACTATTTCTGGTTTCTCAGTGATTTCTCCAACAACCTTGCTTTGGATCCCGTGATTCTGTGCAATGTGCATAATTTCCTCTGGTTTTGGCGTGACAAGGAGCATTCCTTGTCCCATATTCCACGTACGATAGGCTTCTCTATCAGTAACATTCCCTTGCTCCTGACAATGCTTCATCATCTCACATGGTTCGAAAAGGTCATCAAGATGTGCTCCGAGACTGCTTGGTTTCAATAATCTCCCTAATTTTCCGGGAATTCCGCCGCCAGTGATGTGAGCAATTCCATGGACGGTTGCTTTCGGTTCTTTGTTGAAGCCGCCAGTCATCTCAACTGCTGCTCGAGTGTATATTCGTGAAGGTGTGAGAACGATTTCTCCGAGTGTGCTGTTCCCGTATGGTTCTTGATGCCATCCTTCTCCTCTTGTTGTGTGTAAGATCTCTCGGACAAGTGAAAGACCATTTGATCTGAATCCCTGTTCTTCCAATCCAACAATCGTGTCGCCTTCCTTGATGCCCCGTCCGCTGATCATCCTTTTCTGCTGTGCAAACCAGACTACTCCCGCTCCCCAATTATAGTTAAATGGTCCATAGCCTTGTACTCGCGCGCCAACTTCTGCAACTTCTCCATTCACAATTGCTACATTTGCTTCTCTCGCCGCTGCGACGTAGCCCGAAGCTAATTGATTGATAAAATCAATCCGGGATTGGTTAGAACTGCCTAAACTGTTAACATCAAGTATCGATCCAATAATCACTGGCTCTGCTCCTCGTGCCACCGCATCATCGCATACCATTGCAAATAGATCGTAGGCGGTGGTATCGTGTTTTGTGACTCGCTCTGCGATCTCTACTTTAGTGCCAACGCCGTCAAAATTAATGTTCATGTACGTCCCCTGTGGCAATCCTCCGATATGGATTGCTCTAAGACCAGAAAAATCTTCGAAGATCTCCACCACTTCTCCTAATTGTCCAGACCTATTTATCCACGTCTGCTTTGCGGCCGTGTACAAGATTTGAGATGCTTCATCTCCCTGTTGAAGATTGACACCTGCGCGTTGATAGTCAAAATTACTTTCATTTTTCACGCCCATCAATACCTCTATCTATTCTGTGATTAGAACTCTATCCGTACCATCGCCTGCTTGGTTTTAAAAGAAACTGTTCTCCGGTTCCGGCAAGGCAATCTCTTAATGAGACCGTGTCTCCAAATGCCAGTGAGCAGTAATCGAGAGTAGATGCCTGATCGCGAAACAGGAATCGTGACCTCGTGCTGTCGAAGAGTCTTCCCTCTCCGCTCCCTGCAATTTCGTACGCTGCTTTCAGGACGTCTGCAGCGACTCTTCGTCCATAGAGATCAGTCATCAATATCAAAGGATTCTCTTTTAGTTCGTCCGTGGACAACCCCTCCGTTGCCGCTTGAGAATACTCCCGCAACTGCAGCGCTGCTTCGAGTTGACTGCGCATTTTCGCTAATGTGAACTGCGTTACTTGATTTTCGGCGAAGACTCCTGTCTTTTTCGACTGCGTAAGGATGAGATCATAGATTTCCAGTGCTCCCGTGAGAAACGGACAAGCGCTGTCCTTGAGAAGTGCTTGTTTACGAGAATCCAACGGTTTTAATTCCTTGGCGATTGTTCGTAATTGAATATTCTCCGTTCCTTCCCAGATCGGAAAAACAGCTGCGGCATTAGAATAGAGCGGCATCCCCGTTTCCATCATATATCCATCTCCGCCGCAGATTTCCAATGCTTTTCGGCACACTTGGACAGCCGTTTCAGCAGCAATATATTTTGCCATCGATCCTTCTTCTTCCGGAAATCCTTTTAATTCACCGGCAAAAATACGGTCAAGTGTGCGTCCTGCTGAATAGGTCAGCTGTGCTGCTGCTTCCAGATCTGTTCTCATCTCGGCGAGCGTATGGCGGATCGCTTGGAACTGAATGAGAGGTCTTCCTCTAATTTTTTTCGTCGTCGTTGCTGCTTCTAATGCTCGATCGTACGCTGCGGAAGCGATGCCGGTGGCAAGAGCAGCAACAAATGGCCGGCTGGTATCGAGAGTCATCTTCATCACGCGCTGCATTTCCTGCATTTCTGTAAAGTCCCGAGCGTGAATGCCCAGCATTGCATCTTTGGGAACACGACAATTTTCAAGAATGATCTCTCGTGTGTCTGAAGCGTGTAAGCCCATTTTTTCGTATGGTTTCCCCACGGAATAGCCGGGATTGTCTCCTCGTACGATAAACCCTCGGATACCATTCTTGTTTCCGATGTCAAAGAGTTGCGCCATCACAACGGCATAGCCGTGTTCTCCCGCTTCTTTGACGTGGCCGGCCCCCGTAATGAATGCTTTTGTTCCATTGAGGATGAAATGCTCTCCTTCTCGCGTCGCTTTTGTTCTCAGCTGCGTCGCATCGCTGCCTACACCTGGCTCCGTTAACGCGAAGGCAAATCGAGCGGGCATTTCCCCTTCGGTCGCTCGACGAATCTCTGCCTGTTGCTGTGGAGATCCGGCACGCAAAATTGCCGCCAATGGCAGACCAGGGCCGATCAGCGTGATTGCTGCGGAGGGAGAAAGACAAAGTCTTTCTGCAATCATCATCATTGAAACAGTATCGTATGGAAATCTTCCCTCATCATTGGGAATATAGAGCGATGTGAAACCTAATTTATGGGCATCTTTCAAGACTTCATCGCGGATTTTTCCATCTTGCTCGTCTTGGAGAATGTTTTCTAATGAGAAGTGTTTCTGGGCAAAATCGTGAGCCGCATCACGGAAAAGTAATTGGTCTTCGGTGAAAGGAGGCATTCTGATGTAAGAGAAGATATGCTTAATAATCGTTGCGGGAGGCGAATAGTTAGGTTGAAGTGCTATTTTCCCCCGTTAGCTTTTGTACATATTACGTTCGCCGTCACGGCGGGCAAGGCCAATATAAAGTCGTCCAACTACGTTGGCCTCCTAACAGTCAAACTACGTGTCGAAACACTGCGGGTG
>JACQNF010000068.1 GCA_016203215.1 Candidatus Woesearchaeota archaeon | reverse complement strand
TCAAAAATTATTGATCCTATCCAAAGCCGGTGCGCTGTATTCCGGTTCAAACCTCTCTCCGAAGAAGAAATCGTGTCTGTGATTGAAAGAATCGCTCAAGAAGAAGGGTTGAATGTTTCTGCAGAAGCTAAGAAAGCGCTGTTTGAAGTGTGTGAAGGAGATTGCCGACGCTTAGAAAACATCCTCCAAAGCTGTGCAGTCCTCAAGAAAGAAATCGATGCGGAAGCAGTATATTCGATGGCTTCCGTAGCAAAGCCTAAGGAAGTAAATGACATTCTCCAGCTTGCGCTAAAAGGAAACTTTGGAGAATCACGCAAGAGATTACTAAATACCATGCTTGATTTTGGACTTTCTGGACTAGACATCATTAAACAAATCCAGAAAGAGGCTTGGAATCTACCTATCCCTGACCGGAAAAAAGTAGAATTGATTGAGAAGTGTGGAGAAGTTGAATTTAGGATGGTTGAAGGCAGTGATGAATATATTCAATTAGAAAGTTTTCTGGCATTTACGATGGTGGTTGGAAATAGATGATTCTCGGATTAAAAGATTTAAAAGAAAAGAGAAAAAAACTTACTTCACACTCTGCTTAATTAGTAATTTCTCTTGGACAATCTCTCGATATTTGTAGTCCAGCGTTAATTTCACTTGCTTCGTGGATAATGTTCCTTTTGCCAAGGGCTGTTTTAATTTACAGAGAACAGTTGCTTCACCTTTCTCGTCAAATCGACCTTCACCCACCTTGCCAGTAGAAGAACAATCCCACGCAGGATCATCAAGACTAAACGCAAATTTATTGGCAGTACTGCTAAATTCGTCCTGCGGCTTGGCAACCTTGCTATTAGCGATGGCATTTCTCACTTTAAATTTCAAAGCCATGATCGCTTGCCCCGCTGTGTCTTCTTCCACGCCCGTCACCGTAATAGGTGCGCCTGAAACAAAGAATGTTTTTACCCCTTTCACCTGACAAACACGTTGATCTTTCTGATCCTCTTTAAGACATACTTCCGGAACGATGACGTAGGTCTGATAATTGTAATCAAGGTTTGCGAACCAATTCCTTTCGATTGCCCCCGTCACAGGAGCAAGATATTTCGCATCTGTTGCAAAGTTGATGGACTCTTGCCCGCCACTTGGAGAAAGATCACTGATTTTTTCTATTGTGCCTTTGTTTTTCAATTGCCATGCAGGAATACCGCTAAACTCTGTTGGTGAAGGTCCAAGAAGTGTCACCGATACATCGCCAGCCTTAAAGTCGTATTCCCCTTTATTGGTGACAGTCAGTTCAATAGGAAAAGTTTCCGTATCAAAGACATAGAAAACGCCATTCTCTTCTATTCCAAAAGGTTCGAATTGGGCAGAAAGACCTTGCGTCCCGCCAATGAAAACACTTTTAGCTTGCGATTGTTGTTGATTTGTACCACAAGACGTTAACAATAATAAACTCAATGCCAATATCAATAGAAGTATTTTTTGTCGAATCATGCTATCCCCTCTGTATAGGTTTAGGTATAGAAGTTGTTTGGAATTAATAAAGGTTACTGCGGAGTCTTGACGATCCTGATCGATTTCTGAAACGACTGCATATAATTATAATCCAAATCGATGAGGAGAGGGCTTTGAAACGCATTTGTTCCCGGGACATTAAACGAGCAGACAATCTTTCCATTGCCATTATTCAGACGCAGAACACCACCTGCGGGGTTACAGTTAATCAACGAACCGCCGACGAACTGGACACCATACGCAACACGATCCTTGTCGGTGATCTCCAATCCAGGCTGACCGCAGGAATGCAAGTCAGAATAGGGACTGAGCACTTTTCCTGCCCCAAAATTACGGACATTGATTTCGAATACAGCACGCGTCCCGACCATACTCACTCCAACATACGAAACACCAACGGGAGCGCCTTGACCGCCGCCCAAACTCACTGTTTGCGGAGTACACACCTTCTGCTCGGCAGTAAGTTGATACAATACAGGGTCTACACAGACTTGAGGACTCGCCCTCGTATGGTAATTATAACACGTCTGGACGTTAAATGTAGGAGTAAACTCAAACACTCCTTCTGGCAGGAAAATGCTTGAAGAACGGAATTCAAGCTGATTAGTGTCGCCCTCCAAGTTGTAGATATTCTTCCCTTGCAACACCCCTACACGCTCGGCGCAGGAACGAGGACTATTAAGACCACCACGGACGATACTAGGATCCAACCCCGTGATCTGGACAAAACAAGAACTGGCATCCAAATCGTAATTCCCTTTGTTACTCACCTCTAAGAGGATGTCGAGATTGTCCTGATCGTAGATCGTAGGAGGTGGAAAATTGGGATCCAACGTAACCTCAACACCTTGTGAGCCGGATTGCACTTCACGAAGGGCAGCTGCGGTGTCAAGAGGTGTTTCGCCGGGGCCTCTCGGGGAACACGCTGTGATAAGTAAAGAGATTATCAGAAATAACGAGCATAACACCAGCCTCTTCCTCATCCGTAGAATAAACTTTTTTAGTTATATAAGTCTTTTGGTGAAGTGTACCTATTTAGTTCGCCATTGC
>JACQNF010000070.1 GCA_016203215.1 Candidatus Woesearchaeota archaeon | reverse complement strand
CTATGACCCCCACAACTCTTTCAGATCTTGTACACACTATCAAAGAGGAAGGCGCATTCCAGCTCTACCTTCATGCGATGCGGCGAGGGGATGCGAATGATTACACTTCTCGTTCAAGTAGATTGGAGTACCTCCGTGCTGTCCATAATGTGAAAGATCCGGATTCCTGTTTCAGTCTTGCAGAAACATCTCAAGGGTTCCGGCTTGGCAACGATCCGGGGATAAGCAGTTTTTCTTTTGTTAATTGTGGAAATACGATCCGCTATCCGTTCCACGTCGTCGTACATGGCAGTCTTTATACGATCACCCCTACGACCGTAACAGAACAAGTTCCTGTATTCAGAACTGTCAAAAGAGAAGTACAACGGGAATTTCCGATTACTCGGCGTGGCGGCTTCTTGGGTTTACGGAAAATAGATGGTATTGAGATCAGAACGGTTGTCGAAGATGTCACTGAAGAGGTTCTTGAACTTCGGACCGCGACAAAAGTAACTTATTCACCCTGTCCTGTGCGTGATGCCGTTGTTGGTCAAACGAGTGACGATACAGCGTACTGTGTCTTGTTACAAGCTGATCCTGAAAAGTTTTGGGATGGTGCAAATCGTCCAGTGAACGCCGGAACGGTTGGAATCATCGGTTCAGATGAGCTGATCAATCATGCTCTCGTCCCTTATCTTCAGAACCACCCTCAAGATTATGTCTCTTTCATCAAAGGGCTTTTCGATCCAGAACATTTCCCTCAAATCAATGGGTGCGGCTTTATCAATCAGATCAAGTCATTCCCTCAGACTTATTTTCTCTCCGAATCGGAGGCGCGACAGGCAATCCAATCTTGCCGAGCAAACAGAGATAAGTATCTCACTATCGAGAACGTTCGGCAGTTCGGGAAGAAAAGTGGTAATGAGGAGCGTGTGAAAGAGTAAAATCTTTCATGCACTTTTATGACCTTGGTGTGGAACCTTTCGCCTTGAACATCTCTTCTTTCATCCCTCTGTAATGTTCCCTTCCCCAGACCCCATGCCACGTGCTCTCTTCTAATTCTTCAGCACATTTCTTTTCCACTTTCTCTTTTTGCTCACGTTCTTCCGCAAGAAGTTTTCCTGCGAGTACCTTAGCTCTCTTGACATGCCTCAGTAATTTTTGAAGAGAGTTGTAGAGTGCTTTTTCGTCACCTCTTACTCCCCTCTCTGTTTTGATGAGTCCTTTCAAGCCCTTTGCTGCTTGATGGCCAAGGTTCAGCGCGAAATGTTTCTGAGGGTCTGCCTCTTGGGATGCGGTGTCTTTGAATTCTGCAACTCGCAGACGCAACGATCGTAATCGTTCATAGACAATTCCTCCGGTTATCATCTGCTGGATGATGGCAAGTTCATTGACTATCCTCTTTCTCAATCGCTGTAGCCGTTTTGATTCGAATGTCTTGCGAAGCTTTGATGAAACTTTCATTCGTTCTTCGATTTTCTCGATCGCGTCCTTGACGACTCCCGTAAGCTCATAACAATGCTTCTGCTTCCGTAATACCTCTACTATAAACATCGCTAAATTACTGAGGCCCATTTCTTCATGTTCTAACAGCATTCTTGTTCGATGTTCAAGCGCGGTATCCCTCAAAACTTCTCGTTTTAAAAATCTCAAGCGACTTTCATTCTCGTGAGTATTATTCAATACCTCAATAAGTCTCCCCATTTCTTTTTCCATCATCTGTTGAACAGTGATGCTGACAGAATCAAGAATATTATGGATAATCCCTCCGCTTGTCTCGATAAGCTCAAACGGTGTTTCTGCATCTTTTTGGATCATCTCAGCGGGGACAAGGACTTCTTGATGGATTAATGTGACTGGTATCCCAACAGCATCGGAATGACTGCTTCCTCCAGAACGTTGGCTGCGAGTGTTAGTCGTTTGACGACGACCAAGACTTGTATTTGGTTCTGCCCGTTCCCAGCCTGCATGACGTGGCGGCGCTCGATACACCTTCAGGAGATGTTCTTTACGCCACTTTGCATTCGTTTTTTGAGAATTTCCACATTCATCATTCCTGCTTTTCATCAAAATCATCTCCTTGAAGTATGTTATGTATGTTACTTATCTGTGTTAAGTAGTCTAAAGAGTATACAATGACCTATACAATGGGATATTGTTTAAATGGATTTCTCACCCTCCTCTAGTAAGAACTATGCTGTTCTTTCTGCATCCTGATCTAGCGGAATACAAATCTCCACCGACATCTTTTTAAAGAGAACACTTCTCTCACGAGAACGGGTATCTAAAAAATAATTCATCCGGGCTTATCCTATACACATGGCAAAGGCAACCCCTGACAAAAAACAAGCAAGTAGAGTTACTGTAAAGAAAAAATCTTGGTTTAAGATTGTTGCGCCCCCTCTCTTCGGCCAACATGAAATTGGAGAAACCTACCTCGAAGATCCAGCACAAGCGCTGGGACGAAAAGTAGAAGTAAATCTCAAGGATCTGACTAACAATCTCCGAGATCAGAGCGCATATCTCGTGTTCTCTCTCACAAAAACAGAAGGTCCTGTTTTTCAGACGGAACCTATCGGTTATTTTCTCACCTCAACACACGTTAAGCGTCTCGTGCGAAAGAATGCAACCCGGTTAGACAATTATTTTGTTCTGCACACAAAAACCGGTGAACGTGTTGTTTTTAAGACAATAACAATCACCCGTTCCAAAGTCCAGAGATCTGTTCAGAAGGCATTACATTTAAAGTTGAAATCCCTTCTTCAGGATGAACTCAAAAAGACTGATTTCAGCAACTTCCTCTCTCAACTAGTTAGCGGACGTGTACGGAAGACCATCTCTGCGCTGAATAAGATCACTCCTCTTCGGGAATGCGCTATCCGCGTCATGAGCTTGCAAGGGAAAGGCACTCCTGGCGAAGAATTTTCCTCTTCCGAAGTGGATGTCGAGTCTGAAGAGAGTGCTGGTGAAGAACATGACACTGCGTCAGAAGAGCAGAACGAAGAAGCTGAGATGAGTTAGTCTCACTTCCTTTTTGATTATTCTCCACGATGAAATTCCTAGCGTGTACGGACATGCACGAAAATCGAGAAGCGCTTAAAGCGCTCGTCAAGCGAGCATCGGAGCCGGATATTGATTTTGTTGTCTGTACTGGTGATATTTCTTCATTTGGCAACGGTCTTCGAACGGTGTTAAAGTCGTTCAGCGACATCGGAAAGACATTGTACGTCGTCCCGGGAAATCACGAAGAAGGGCGTGATTTTGAGGGAATTGTCCAGCAGTTTCCGCACTGCGTCAATTTGCATCTCAAGGCGGCATTGATTCAAGATTATGTCTTTTTGGGATATGGCGGCGGTGGGTTTGCGATGAAAGATGAGTATTTCCGTAAAATTGCGCGAAAATGGTATGGTAAATTCAAAGACAAAAAGATTGTCCTTCTCACTCACCAACCCGCATTTGGGACGAAACTTGACCTTCTTGACGACCGGCATGTGGGAAATATTGATTTTCATGATTTTATCCTCAGAATGAAGCCAAAATTAGCGATCTCCGGCCATCTTCACGAGACTGTTGGGGTGATGGATCAGCTAGGGAACACAAAATTAATTAACCCTGGTTGGGATGGGATGGTCATTGAGTTGAATTAGGTGAAAGAATTGTTGATGAATTGCCGCACCGTCTATAGTTCGGATTTACACGGAAACTCACTTCAATATCAGAAATTAGTGGGTTATGCTTGTGCTGTTAATGCTGATGTTCTTGTTCTCGGCGGTGATCTCTTCCCGAAAGGATTGCCTTTAGACGAATTCGTCTCACGCCAACGCGCATTTCTTCGTGAAGAATTGCCCGCGCTTCTTTCGCCCTTCGGGGCATTGCCTGAGAAGAAAATCTTGTGTACGATGGGCAATGACGATTGTGAAGCGCTTATTCCTGATTTTGAAGAATTAAGCGGTTCCTCTTACTTTTCCATCATGCAACGTCGCGTACCACTTCATGATAATTTTGAGATTGTGGGGTATCCTTACGTTCCCATCCACCCGTTTAAGATGAAAGATTGGCAAAAATTCGATTTAAGTAGCGTGCCTCGTCAATGGGAGAAAGACTATGATCTGCTCAAACGGGCGAATTATCGACATGATGGGTGGAGGACGACGACAGGAGCATGGGCAGAATTTTGTTTTGATCCCGTCGTAGAGCATCATGATTCCCTCCAACGCGATCTAGAGCAGGATTTGTTTACGCGCACCCCGCGAAAGACGATCTATGTGCTGCATTCACCTCCTTTTCAAACAGGTTTGGATATGACTTCTCAGGGAGAGCACGTCGGGAGCATCGCCGAACGAGTGTTCATCGAGCGTTATCAACCGTACTTGACACTGCATGGCCATATCCATGAGACCGTCAGCATGTCGGGGCGATTTCAAGAGCGGATCGGTTCTTCCTGGTGTCTATCATCAGGAAATCATCATGTTGGCGATACTGTGGCCCTTTTAGATATTCCCTTAGAAAATCCTGCGGATACAAAACGAGTGATGGTGTAAGATTGGGGCGGGGTAGGTATTTAGCTGGCCGTTCACTCGACGTAACCTTTATATGGCTCTGAGGATTGCTCTTAGCTAATGGCAATAATGACCTCTTTTGCTTCTCTTCCGGGATTGATTCTCTCCGATCTTGCTGACGTAAAGAAGAAAGATAAAGTGTTTCAAGAAGTTAAAAAACGATTGAAGAAAGAATATCATTTGAAGAAAATCGGTTCGCTTCAGAAGAAATATCTCAAAAAACCAGATACATTTAATGCAGAACTTGCTTTTCTTGTTGATGCATTCATCAAAGACTATACTTTCTTTCGTACATCTTATGGCGATCTTCTGAAGGCGATAGTCGAAACATTAGATGTGGCAGAAAAGAGCGAGTATAACGAATTGCTTTCCATTGATCAGATTATCACAAAGATTGAGGCGCGTGCGGAGGAAAAAGGTCGAGAATTTTATTTTCCGGAACAAGGCCAGAAGAAGTTTGCTAAGGAATTTCGGAATGCAATGCGTGATCTTGCGGCGCAATTAAAAGTTGAATATGATACTCTTTCCGGGCTTGCACAGGGGAAGAAAATTGCCGCAGGGTTCTTTTCCCGATTTGTGAATGCGCGTTCTGCAGAACGGAAAGGCATGCGCGCGGCGGGAAAATTAAAAGAACAGATCGACCATACGGGAGAAGTACTCAAGCATCTCGAGTTAGAATTACAACAGGGTGTCCAACAAGACTTTCTTCTTTTGATGTTGCAGTTCGTTACAGAAACGGCAAAAACCAATACTTTATATTCACAGTTGAAGAAAGATTTGGATATCCTTATCCAAGATATCCGCAACGAAGTGGAAGAAGTTGTTTTTAAGATTGCTCCGTTTATCGCGGCGATCCGGAATAATTCCCGTGCGCAAGCAAGGATTGATGCTGCACGAGGAGAATTCGTGAAGCAACAACAAGCGATCGTTGCAGCTCTCCAAAAACAGGAGCTGTGGCCTCGTTATGATGACGCACTTGTCCAGAAGATCATGCGTAGCGACATCACTTTGTTAGCGACGTTGGAAGCCGTGGCGAAGAAAGATATTCAAGAGATTATTGGCGATGTAGTCCAGAAAGAGTTAGGGACGCAGCAGCCTTGAATATTGTTTGAAAAATATAAAAAAAGCAACTGATCTAAAGATCTTTTGCTGCATCAACTACTTCTGAAAGACATTTGTACTTTCCAAAGCGAGCGACACTTGAAATGTCTTTGGTAAGCTCGATCAGATCAGAACGTCCAAGGTCCACGGACCATTTCCCGTCACTTCTCGTGAAGTAGACTGTTCCTACTCGTTCTTCGTCGTTGTAGACGGTCCCTTCGAGATTGTCTTCAAAGAGTCGGTTGGTGTACCTGAGGTCGATTTCTCTTCCACACGTCGGTAGTTCCACTCGTTTTTGTCCACTAAACCCTTTTACGGCCCAGTAACCTAACCCTCCGATTACGGCAGCAGCACCTAATGTTAATGCGATTTTCTTCATTTTTCATCCTCCATGGTTCATTTTTGAGTTTAAAATGGGCATACTATTTAAACATTCCTAATTTTAACCACTGTCGAGGGGTTATTTGTCGCAAGGTGGTCATCCAAAAATCTTATTCTTTTTTTGATTCGATCGGATCGAGAAACACCTTGCTCACCTTGACCGCTACCCCTTTCTCTTTGGTGTTAATTTCCACGCCGGACATCATCGCTTCACCGATAGCAACAAGTTCATCCTTCAAGGTCATGATCGCGATGGTTTCGCCTTTACGGAAATTTTCTAACTTGCTTATCCCTGGAATCGCTAAAGCTCTTCCGTGGGTAATGCTCTGGATGGTGGTATCAAAAATCCAACATTTCGGGATATACTTTAATGCTTTCTCAACAGGCTGGATGCAGTAGCGCAAGAATTTGTCATTGTTGTTTTCACGATAGAAGTGAATTGCGTCGTCAAGGTCATTCAGCGTGATCAACGTATCGTTTTCGGTGAATGGTCCTGCTTGTGTTCGCCGTAATTCGACCATGTGCGCTCCTGTGCCGAGAGCCTGGCCAAGGTCATGACAGAGTTTGCGGATGTATGTTCCTGCTTGACACTTCACGCGAAAGAGGATCTCTCTTCCTTTAATCTCGGGGATCTCAAATTCATAAATCTCTCTCTCGCGAAGCTGTCGTTTGATCGCACTTTTCACGGGAGGAAGTTGTTTGATCTTGCCGATACATTGTTTTGTTGTTTCACGGATATTTTCCTCACCAATATCTTTGTGCAAGTGCATGACACAGACATATTCTTTTGGCGCAGTGAGTAAGAATTGGACGATTCTGGTCGCTTTGCCTACGGCAATGGGTTGAACTCCCGACACTTGCGGATCAAGTGTCCCAGAATGGCCTGCTTTTGAAATGTCAAGGATCTTCTTGACATAATCAGACACTTGATGCGATGTTGGACCTTTTGGCTTGTCGATATTGACGATGCCGTATCGGATGATTTCTTCTGTCGTTCTTTCTTCAGGTGCTTTGCCGAATATTCCTACTGCCTGTTTCTTGACAAAGATTTGAGAATCCATTCTCTCTCGCGGGGTGAAGTTGTTTTAAAAATGTTCGTATGTAAAGTTTGTATTTAGTTCGCCGTCACGGCGGGCAAGGCCAACAAGTCTTTCGAGTACTTTGCATAAATCAAGTTTTATCTGCAAAGTCCTGAAGAGGATTTGCAATGGCGAGATTTTGAGCTAATTTTAGTCTGGTTCTGTCAATCAAAATCTCTTTTTGCAAAGTCCTCTGTCTCGCTCTACCAAGCGAAGCAGAGTAGTTAGTGTCGGAGAATAGATCGTTGAACAGTTTTTGTGCTTATGTGAGGACAACGATATTCTCCACGAGACAGACGGCCCGCCCGCCGAATAGTCATGGAGAACTAAATACGTGCTATGTCAAAAATAGAATCCGTTTAGAAACTCACTTATTGTTCTTTAGCTTCAGCAACTGTTGCTGCTTCTTTTTTAGAAACAGCGTGTTCCGATGTTTTCTTTGTGCCAAACAATTCGGCGTGAACTACTCCTTTCTCATCCTTACGGACGGTCACTTTTACGTGATGGGGGGGGTTTCGGATCCCATGCTGCCAAATTTTCTCGTTGACATCTTTGCCGAGGCGGACATCTTCTGATTTCATATGGCGAGCGAGAAATTCTTTCATTGCGACGACTGCTTTTTTCGTGCGTCGCCAATTTGGCACTTTTTGGTACTCCTTGCGGAGAGGAACGTTATAGACCCGTTCTACTGCTTTTGCAGATTCTTGTTTTTTTGCCATGATTTTTTTTCGTTAATTATGCTTTTGTTTTTGTTCTGCGCCAACTGCGTTTGACTTCAGTATGGCGAGAAGGATGAACTCGGCGACCTTTCCCGTGAATCTTGAATACGGTCCAGAATGGCGCCCATTTCGTCTGGTGGCTAAGTTTACTCAGCCTTTTCTTGCGGGCAGGATGTTTGTTAGTAGCCATGGGTGAATAGTCTTCTGCTCGTTTAGGAGCTCTCCTTATTTTCTTTTAACATCTGGATTGCAACCTTGTCCATGAACGATGTCCCTTCGGGGGTAAGAACACGACCCTTGTGGACTCCTTTCTGGGTCTGCCGGATCAATCCAGCTTTTTCTAATTGTTGAAGGATAGCGCGGATCACAGACCCGGATGCAGGATAGAAACGTTCAGGTTTATGGCCGCGGTTTTTACGCCCGCCGTACTTCACGCGAAGTTTCTGCGTCCCGATAGGGCCAAGACGAGCAACTGTTCGTAGAATTGATGCCGAACGGTAATACCACCAATCTTCTTGGTCAGGTGTCCGTTCCTTAGAATGTCCTGTTTTAACGAATGTGCTCCACGATTCTGGTTGGACGATTTTCTTATTTTTCAGTTCTTCTGCAGTTCGTCTGACTAACTTTTCAGGGTTTACAACAAGGATATGTGACATAGAACCCTCGGGATAGCCACGTATTTATAAAGATTTCGGGAGGGTTTGCCTCACGTGTTGTACAAACTATTATAACATCAAAATTTCAGAACACCCAAAAGTTTTTAATCTTCCTGAAAGTACCTATTCTCCAATTCCAAAAAAGGGGTGCCGTGATAGTGGAACTTTCCGATCAAGAACACGACCAGTCGTTCCAGTTGTATGATGAAGTTCATCATGCTATTGACGCCGCTGTTGCGGAGTATGCCGTTGTTAAATCGTTGTTAGCGGATTTAGATGAGATTGAGGGGAAGAAAGACCGTTCTTCAATTAAGAAAGGGCTGCGGTTAATTATGTATCTCTGTCGTTTTGACCATTCACGTTCTACTTTGGAATTATTAAAAACATTGCGTGAGCAATCTCACGCTGCGACTCCTGAACTGCGCAATGATCTCTATCCTCTCTACGGAGAGTATTGGGCCATCTGGGAAAAAATTAAGAAAATTCTTATCCCTCTCCCCAAACAGTTGAAAGAAGAATTAGGGATAATGAGTCTTGACCTAAAAGAGTACGATTCCGCAAGCGAGGAAGAAAAGATCAAGATAGAATATCATCTTCATGCAATTATCGGATTGAGTCGGAATCATCTTCTGGAATTAGAAAAATGGATCGTCTCGATGGAAGCAGTTTTGAAAGATCTTCTCCAGAATACGACGATTCGTGCTTCTCCGGCATTGACTGGTGTCCATCCCAAGAATTTTGTCTGCCATTCTTTCCAAATGTCCACGAAATTATTTCATCGACAGGAACCACGGGGTATGGGTGGGTTTTCTGGAGAAGGGAGTTCTTGGGTTAAGAAAAATTTTGGGAAGAATTATGAGGAAGCTCTGGGCACTGTCTTTCTCTCCTTAGAAAAGCAAGGGAGTGATGGCGTACTTACCAGCGCAGGTTATGCCCACTCAGATGGTGTTGGCAGGATAAATCCCCATTACTTTCAAGTCGTCGCTCCCTTTTCGGAATTAGAAGCAGCGCTTGGTGAAATTAGAAGAAATCCCTTGCTTCTTAATACGTTTGTAGGAGCTGTTTTCGGCTGGGGGAATAAGAGTAAATGTCCCATGGGGAGTAGTTTCAGTGATAATTCGTATACACAGCCTCTTCTTTTTAGTGCCATGTCTAAGTTGATGATCAAATTCCCTTCGGGATAAATTGAAGAGATTACCACAAGTTAATCTCTGTGAGGAGAACATTTTAAATATTCTCTGTATTTCTTATTGCCCAAAGAGGTGCTTTGATTGATGCAGCGAAACGAGAGCAGATTTTTTCTAATAACTCTCATGATTGTGATATTACTGTTATCTTCTGTCCTTGCCCAGAATGACTCTTCCCCCCCAGCAACGGGTAAAGCAGTGTACATCACCGATGTTGAGGAAGGAGAAGAAATTGAAGGCAATGTCGGCGGTGTTGTCATCAAGGAGACGGGCACGGGCGGGGAAGCGCGAACGACAAAAGATTACACGATCATCTATTCATCTACAACAGGGCCCGGAAGGGGCACCTCATCAACACCGCCGGGGCAGGAAGGAGAGGGGATTCTCTCCACCATTCTTCGTTTCGGAAGTCTATCTTTTCTCTTTGGCGGCGAACCTGAAAATCAGCTCTGTGGCTTCCTAAGAATTCTCTTACTGGTGTTGGCATTCACTCTCTTTTATCTTTTGTTCTCTCTTATCCCCGGGTTGACGCGAGGGACGGGCATCACGTTGAGTATTGTCTTCGCCTTGCTGATCACGCTCTTTACACCGTGCACGATCTTGTTAGCGTGGGGAACGACGTATGCCACCCTCTTTGCGCTGGTCATCGTCTTTGGTCCCGTGTTGGCGGCGTTTGCCGGATTGGTATTCACTCCGACGCCAAATCGCATCGCTGCGGTATTGAAGTTAGTCGTCGTTCTGATCTTGATGTGGCTTGTCTATGAAATCAGTTTTTGGGCGAAACAGATGGGGGGAATATAAGATTCAGGTCGTAGAAAAATTTAAATAGGTAGTTGTGTTAGTTACGAAATATAAACATTAAAGAAGGTGGTTTACGATGAAACAATCAAATATTTTATTGTTTTTGTTCCTGCTGATTACACTCTCTAGTTTCGCTTTCGCGAGTAGTCATGGAACTCCTGCTTCAGGGGGCAGTTCATTTGATATTGGTGAGTTTGTCTCAAAAATTATCAGTGTCGGTCAATTGACTTTTCTAGGCAGTCCTGATAATCAGTTTGTTGGATTTGTCAGGATCCTGATGGCAGTTCTTGTATTTTCTCTAATTTATCTTGGACTGTCGATGATTCCGGGGATGTCTCGTAATATTGGTATCACTATTGCGATTCTCCTTTCTATCTTAGTGAGCATCTTTTTTCCCGCGAGTATCTTATTGGCGTGGGGAACAGCGTATGCTTCACTCTTCGCATTCTTTATCATCTTTGGTCCTGTTATTGGGCTTGGTGCGGTGTTAATTACAACTCCCACCCCTAATCGGGGGGCAGCTCTCGTCAAGTTTGCTACAGTCATCGCTCTCTGGTGGGTGGTAGCTCATATTGCAGAGTGGGCGCATCTGCTTGGGACTCAATTCGGAGGGGTGGTTTAAGATGGTTGAAAGTCTCGCAGATTTCGCAGGTATGGTTGATGTTATTGAAACTTATGCGCATCTCATTTTCGTCGCTCTCGCAATCTATTATGGTTGGCTGATTTTCAAAGGCGGAACGGAAGGAAAGACTGCCGCTAAGGCATGGGGTGTTGGTGCTGCTGGCGGAAAGAAGTTTTGGAAGTTTGGAAAGAAAGTTAATCGTAAAATCTGGAGCGAAGAAAAGCTTATGCTCGCAGAATACGTTGATCTTGAAAAGCTCAAGAAAGCAGTCAATAATTCAAAAGTCACGACAGATGCTGAGTTAAAGAAAGCTGTCGGTTCGAAAGAGCGAAGAGCAAAACGTCATGAATCCAAGGCGTACAACCGCTTTAATCAACTTAAGAAAGCGATTGAGGATATGTCATTGGATGCTTCGGTCAAGAAGAATGTCAATAAAATTCTGAATGAGATGGAAGTATTTACCAAGACAATTGTTGATGCCATTCGAGAGTTCGATGGGATTCTTGACCGGGCAGGGGTTGTTGCTACAAAAAAGACACAGATGACTGCCGCAATTGATAAAGCAATCACTGCAGATCGCAGCTTCGTGGCAAAACTTGAAGATTTAAAGAAAGCATTAGCGACGTGATTTTTTTTTTCTCTTTCTCTTTTTTTTCAAACACCCCATCAAAAGCCTTATAAACCTCTAAATATTCCTTTCCACAATGAAAAAGACGTGGTTGTTGTCCGTACTACTCTCTCTTCCATTCGTCGCTGCCGATCTCGCCAGCACGCTCGGCAATGCCTGGGACAAAATTCTCGGCATCGGTTCTCTCGACTTCCTCGGTATTTCTGCAGGACAGGGTGTTGTCGCCATGACAAGACTTTTGATTTGGCTGCTCATGTTCACCGTATTCTTTGCCGTTATCTTGGGGTTAGGGGCAGGATATAATGCGGATCCTAGCAAGAAAGGTGTTGCCGTCTTCGGTTTCTTGAGCAGAACACAGGCAGGAGTTGTTGCCGCTGTCATCGCAACAATCGCCGCGATTTTTCTTCCTCCCGATGTGCTGTTAGCGACGGGAACCGGCTGGGCGACAGCTGTCGCATTACTCTTGATCGGCGGGCCAATTGTTGGGTTGGCGTATCTCTTATACACTATTCCGGGAAAAGGCAAGGATACGAAAGCGACGGTATTTGTCAAATTTGTCCTCTGCTTGCTGTTATACTGGATCTTATCAACAATGAGGCATTATGTTGCACAATTTTAACATGGCAGACATCTCTTTTATTTCCGGAACGATTGCAGAATTCATCGACGGAGCATTAGCTCTCGTGATGGTGATGCTAGTCTACTACGCCATTCGTTTCTTTATGGTCGCTCCGCCGACGGAAGAAGAGCGAGCTGCAAAGCGTAAAGAATTAGAGGAACAACGCGCCAAGTTTGGCGAATGGATCGGCGGCAAGTTCAAGGAACGTAAAGTGAAAGCGAAAAAGGAAGAACGGAAAGGAAATGTCAGCGTGGTGAAAGATAATATCAAAGATGCGTTGGAAGGGATGGAAGATATCCATTCTTTGCTCAATAGGGCAGATCTTGTCAAGGCACGGAAAGCTGTCGGACGCGTCAAGCAGGTTCTCCATCGAGCTGTCGGGAATCTGCGTCTTCTACGACAGAAACATGAAGGTAAGGATCGTAATGT
>JACQNF010000067.1 GCA_016203215.1 Candidatus Woesearchaeota archaeon | reverse complement strand
GCAAGATGCCTACACCGTCAGAGATTTTATCTACAAAAACGCTAACGATTTTTGTATTGATAGGAAAAGAAAAACCGCTTACACGAACGAATCTGCTCCATCTTGGGTTAAAAAAGGAGATTGGTCATGAAAACTACGGATATCGTTAGTCATAAAAATCAAAATGAACACGAATTGTTTGCCAAACTTGAGCACTTGCTAGATCACGGCAATATTCCAAAAGAACAACGCTTAGAAAACTTGGGACTTTTCCTCACGTCTAAAGAAATGTCTCGCTTGCTTTTTATGCACCATATTTATCAGCTGGCCATTCCCGTGCATGGTATTATTGCGGAATTTGGTACGCGCTTCGGAAACAACATCGCCATGTTTCATGCTTTTAGAAGTATTCACGAACCTTATAACGCTAGATTGCGTCCGTTGGTGGCTTTCGACACATTTCAGGGATTTTGTGATATTTCAAAACATGACGGCAATTCTCCTATGATGAAGAAAGGCCTAGTGGCTACCCCAGAAAAACAAGAAGAAGTTTTGGACGAAATACTGTCGATTCACGAACAACTCAATCCCATGGGTCACATTAAAAAATTCGAATTAGTTAAAGGTGATATTAGTAAAACTTTGCCCCAATATTTAAAAGCTCATCCAGAAACCATCGTGGCGCTGGCTTATTTTGATACGGATCTCTATGAGCCCACGAAAAATGCATTACTCTTGTTGCGTGATCGGATGACGCAAGGGACGGTCTTGGGATTTGATGAAGCGGGAGATCCTGGGGCGCCAGGGGTCACCAGGGCGATTATGGAGACCCTAGATCTCAAACGAATCAAACTTCAACGACTCTCTTGGTGCTCGAGAACAAGTTTTTGTATCGTTCAATAAGATTTCATAATTCGCTCCACACAGCGCCTAAACCGAAATGACAACTATTGGTCTGGTGCAAATCAACAGTAGTTTTGCCAATCAAAGTTACTTACCCTATTCCGTCGGCATCTTGCAGGCCTATGCCCAGACCCATCTTCAACATCCCGAACAATTTCAATTTCTCATTCCAGTCTACAAACGCTGTCCGGTGGCGCAAGCACTCAAAGAACTGGAATCGGCTGATGCGGTATTCTTCAGTGTCTATGTGTGGAATATTAATTTGAGCCTGGCGATTGCGAAAGCGTTTAAAGTACAGTATCCAGAACGGTTGGTGGTGTTCGGTGGGCCACAAGTGCCAGACCAAGCTCAAGAATTCTTACAAACACATCGCTACGTTGATTTGACATGCCACAACGAGGGAGAACAAACTTTTGTCAAAGTCCTCGAAAGGTGCCGTGACAGAAACTGGTCTGGGGTTTCGTCGGTGAGTTGGTATTCCCCAGACGGTGAATTCCACGCCAATCCATTAGGGGAACGATTGAAAGATCCTTCGGTTATTCCTTCTCCATTCCTCAGGGATACTTTTAAGCCGTTGATGGATGCACATCCAGAAGAAAAATGGATTGCGATCTGGGAGACCAACCGTGGGTGCCCACATTTTTGTACATTTTGCGGCTGGGGATCTGCTGTTGCCAGCAAACTCTATCAATTTGATCTCCCTCGATTACAACAAGAAATGAATTGGTTTGGTACGCATAAAATTCCTTATATTTTTTGCGCTGATGCTAATTTTGGAATTCTGCCTCGTGATGTGGAGATTGTCCAGCATATGGCCACCGTTAAAACTGCCACGGGCTATCCGGAAGGTTTTTCGGTGCAGAACACAAAAAATGCGACCGAACGAGCCTACGAAGTCCAAAGTATTATTGCACAAGCTGGCCTACAACGTGGTGTTGTGTTATCAATGCAATCCTTGGATCCCAACACGCTCAAAGCTATTAAACGCACAAATATTCGTCTTGATGCATACGAAGAATTACAAAAACGATTCACCCAAGACGGCATTGAAACTTATTCCGATCTCATTCTGGGTTTGCCGGGTGAAACGTATGATAGCTTCGTGAATGGAGTGGCGACCTTGCTCAATCATGGGCAACATAATCGCATTCAATTCAATAACCTCTCTATTTTGCCAGATGCCGAAATGGGTCAAAAAGAATATCAAAAGCAGTATGGCTTACAAACAATGCAATGTCGCGAAATTAATGTGCATGGATCACTTATCGAAGATCCTGAAGAAATCTTTGAAACATCGGAACTTGTTGTCGCGACCGATAGTATGCCACGCGCGGACTGGGTGAAAACTCGGGCTTTTTGTTGGATGACCGCACTTCTCCATTTTGACAAACTGCTCCAGATTCCAATCATCCTGATGAAACATATGACACCATTGTCCTATCGCCAAATTCTTGAAGCGTTTATGCATCCAGACAGTGAGTATCCATTACTCCAACATATTCGTGATGACCTGTTACTCAAAGCATCGGTGTTGCAAAATGGCGGGTCGGAATATGTCCCTTCTAAACAATGGTTGAATATTTGGTGGCCGGCTGATGAGGCTTGGTTTATTGAATTGTCGATGAAGGGACAACTCCATCAATTTTACGCCGAAGCTGAAGATCTCTTACGCTGGTTAAGTCCGCTCACGGGGACACAAGAAGAAATCTTGGAAGAAACAATAGCGCTCAATGCTGGTTTACTCAAACAACCTTTTCAAACCCAAGATCAGACCATATTCTGTGATTATAATGTCTGGGAGACCTATCGTAGCATTCTGCAAGGAGTCCCCCGGCCTATTATAGAAAAAGCGCATCAACTCAAGATTGACAAAACCACGAAGGTTTGGACCAGTTGGGAGCAATGGCAACGAGAGGTGGTGTGGTGGGAGAACAAGAAAGGAGCGTATCTTTATAAAGATATCCAAGTGATTGACAGATAACGCACAACGTGCTACAATCCAGTTATGGATGACTTGTTACAAAAAAACATTGAATTTCTCGCCACCGAGCTCCAGCGGAATCATCACCAACGTCTTATCTATCTGGTCACGCCTGATTTAAATGGGCTCCTGACAAGTGCCCTAGTCAAACAACTCACGCTCGCGTATTCTGCTCCCCTGGTTGTCGTTCCCGTGGCATTCGGGGCGTTACCGGCAGAATTTAAAGACTTTCCCTTTTCGCCTCTGATTATTGCCGGCGGATTACTCTATAGCACTTGGCATCAAATGTTGAGCAAAATTACCGGACTCGAAGAAAAAACCATTTACGGGAATCACCATCTACGCCTGTGGATGGAACTCCAAAATCTTTTACTGAATGCGGCCGCGGGACTCCAGGAAGCCTATTACTTACCTCAATATCAGTGGACCTTTACCGAGGCCGAAAAGGAGCAAAAATGTCGAGAGTGGCTTACGCCCTCGTCCTCTGTAGTCTCCTAAGCAGTTGTGGGAAGGGGCAGTTATTAGGACCGGCTGCTGATCCCAATGTGCAGGTGCTCGTCACGAACCACACCTCCCAAGTATTACCCGAAACTACATTCAAAGCTTTTGTCCTTTGGCGGGACCAACAAGTCACAGAATTAAAAGGCAAACAACTTCAGATTCATTTGTATTTTCGTCTCGATCGCATTATGGCCACGACCGAAAAAGAACAAGGGCTCATTAACCTCTACGTGAAAACCACGGATACCACCCTGCAATGGCTTCTGGCGTTAGCGGGAGAAATCGATCGAATCCGAGGGCTCACACAAGAAGAAATTGATCGACAAAACTATCAGATCATGGTGCAGGAATTTGGCTATTAAGATGTGGCGGAATCTTACGGTAAGCGTGATGTTGTGCGTGCTGATGGGATGTGGGAAAGGCTCCCCTTTGGGGACCTCCATGCACAAAGAAGAAAAGGTGTTGAGCGTAACGATCATTAATAAATCGGGCTACACTCTCCCCACCTCAACCATCAAATCATTTGTCCACTGGCGTCAAAATCAGGTGGGTGGATTAGAAGGCAAAACGATAATGATTTATGTGCACAAAAAAATCGGAAACATTCTTGGTAATGCGTACGTGGGAGGACAAGAAATTTGGCTGTATGTTGAAGCAAAGACGTCAACACATAAAATGCTGATTACCTTAGCTCATGAATTACAACATTTAATGGGGGCTCATCATGGATCGGAAATGCCCAGCGACGAATATTTTGATAGTATCGTTACTCGGTTTGGCGCATAATTTATTTCTTTATCCCTTTCTCGAAACTGTCTTCTTGATCCCCCAATCACCACTACTGGAATTTGTCCGAGGCATCAGATAACCAGTTCCTGTCTCGTTCGTAAATTGTAAAATACTAGAACCCGGAACCGTATACGTTTCCTTAAAATAGTCTTCCTGAGATTTGACCAGATCTGGAAACAATTCTTTTGCCTGTGCACGATTCACATTGAGATCTTGAGATGAGACCACCGATTCCAAATCCCCTTTCTCGAGCTGTAACAAGGCCATTTGTAATCGACTGACTTTTTCTTTCAGCCTGGTGACTTGTTTGGTATAATCGACTTCCGTTTCTTGAATAAATCTTTCGGTATCTTTAATGTCTTGCACAATACACTCGGCGATCCTTTGAATAAAACTTGCTCCGGCATGCAAAGGCTTCGGAATGGTTTTGGCAGCCTGCACGACCTGCTTAAAATTTACTGCTTTCTTCTTCATGGTCATAGCCTCCTTGAATTTGAAATGCGGGTAAGATGTTGAGGGTCAACACGATTGAAGTTTCTAGCACCACGTAATCAATAATTTTTCCCTCAAGCATAATGGGGACTTCGTATTGCTGGATCATGACTGGCCTCCGACTGACTCTGAGTATACCACGTTTGCAATGATTCGTCAAGGGTCCCCCCCAATAAATGGCGGAGCTGGTAGATACGATTCTGTTGCATATACCAGGGACTGTCCCAACCCAATTGTTGAAAGAGATGCCCAACTCGTTGCAATCCATACAACACGATTGTTTGTAGGGCTTTAAACGGTTTGTCTGGGTGAGCCATGGAAGTCTGGTCATAGGGTTTTTTGTAGACGGCAAAAGTATGAATAATGCCTTGATCGACTAAGCCCTGATGCAGGCGGGTCATGCCGACTTTGGACATACTTTGACACTTGAGGGTCGTGGCCGTCCGATCAGGATTGCCCTTGCGAGTGACAAAAAGAAATAGGCTGGTTTTCAGCCCGACCCAGGCTTGTAACACTTCTAGGGTATGATGCTGATACATAAATTCAGGAATGCGCCAGCCTCGCCGACCAAAACCCCACCCATCCGCCAACGCACCCCGTAAAAATTTGGTGGCATGCTTACGAATCATAATAAATCTCTTGAGTTTGGGTTGATCTTCATTACCATCCCAGGCAAACGTTGGCTTATGACCAAACGCCTCACGAAACCATCGATGAAAGGGACCTCGATGCTTGGTGACCGCAAATCGCCAGCCCCCTTGAGGACGATCCGTCCATCGGCTATCAATGCGTCCACAAAAGACCAGCCATAAACAGAGGGTGCGATGAGTAAGCAGGCGGCGATCATACGCCGGAAGAATATGATAGTCTTTCTTAGTCGTCGTTTTCGCCGCGGCCAATTTTATCCGACTGACTCACGTCAATCATATGGTCTTTCACGTACAATTTCAAAATGGCCGAACCAGTCTTGATAGGTTCCATGAGTCTCGATTCCGCATATTTCGCGTAGCCCATAAACGACCCCGAACGGACATACCAAATATCCCGGAGCATTTTTTTCTGGCGCTCAGCATCATACGTAAATCGCTGGAACGCTTGGGCATACAAAAAGTGATTGTGCCCCGCGCAATAAATCTCCGCGCCTTCATAGATCTTTCGTAGCTTATCTAAATCGATCTTAGCATTGGCCACCCCAGCACTGGCGCCATGATGCACTGCCAAGAGATAGGACTGATCACCCGCTTGAATCGTTTGGTAACAGCCAAACTCTCGATAGGGAATTCTGAGTTCTCGACAAAACCACTCCGTCGGATCAAACCCAACTTTCTTCCACGTCCGTAATTCATGATTGCCGGTAATCCCAAACAGAATTTTATGACGTAAGGGTTTCAAGATGGTATAGAGTTCGGAAAATTGCTGAGCGGGCGACTTGGTTTGCTCAAACATGGCCTCGGGGATATGGGTGGGAATGGCATTTTCCATGAGATCGCCCAAGAGCATAATCAGCACATTGGGAGTCTTCTTGGCCCATTCGACATAGCGCAGAAACTTCGACAGTTGACACGACGCGGCACCATACTGAATATCAGAAAGCGCCCAGACGTAGACCTTGGAATATTTTCGAAAGGTTTTATAGAGTACTTGGAGTTCTCGTTGCTTTTCGGCTTCGACCTGTTGCCAAAAGGCTTGTCGTTCGGCCAACGTGGCCATTGTGACATTGAGGGTGTCTTGGAGATCTCGTCCCATGCGCCCCCCTTTGATGGGCATTCCCGCGAGTCGCGGAGCCGATTTGCCTAGTACCAATGTTTTCTTCGACACTTAGAAGAGACCTCCTAGTTTCAAGAGTTGTACAAAAGCTTTCAGAATGGGAATGGCAAAAATAAGCAAGAGACCGACAATAAATTTCCCCGTCGAATCTTGGAATAAAATGCGCCAGGCTTCACGACGCCGTTCTTTATCTTGGCGAAATTCACGCCGTGCGACCTCCAATTTTTCCTGTTCTTTGCCCACGGCAGCATTGACCGCCTCTCGAGCTTCCATACGAGTGGTCAAGCCATGTAATTCATTTTTAACTTCATCAAATTTGCCATACAAGGTGTGAATACTATTGTGAGTATCTTCGGAGCGTGCATCAATCGTTTTGGTGAGCGCATCAATACTGGCGACCATCCCAGGAATTAACGTTTCCAGGCGCACGACCCGTCCTGCTAACCCATTGCCATTCCGAGTACTCATGGGGTCACAATCAAATTCAGTGTATGACAGCGTGGACAGACAAGTTCTAACACACACGAGCCTTCGTAACGCGCGAGCAATTTATGACACGGATGGCCCTCCAGACGTCCTTTGGGAATGACGCCCGAACAATGACAGGTCTGCAAGATTAAACGCCGACCTTTTTCAAGGGCTTTGCGCTGAGTTCTCGAATAGCCAAACCCGCTTCTTCGTGAGTGAGCTCATCGAGCGTCTTTTTTCCTGCCGCAGTCAGAAAAGCCACCTCGGAAACACCCTTCGTCTCAAACATCACTTTCAAGGCAGTCTTTTGCATTTCCTGAATCTTCCGCGCAGGGGTGAGAGAAGAGGGGCTTGGGTTGGGTATTGGGAGATGGCTCGAGGGAGCGGGCGTATTCACCACAACCGGCCCCGTAGACACGGCCGGTCCATGTCCATTACTGGTTGTTTGATGACTCTGGCCATGAGTCTGGCCATTGCTCTGAATGGCTTTTTGACGATGATATTCTTTGTCGTACAAATAGGCCCCCACCCCAAAACAGGAGGCCAATTTTTTAAACACATCCGCCGCGGCCGTTTTCATATCGGCCCCCAAATCAATCGGCTCGCCCCGCTTGACCGCAATACGTTCTTTCTTAGGATCCATGGGATCAATGAGATCTTTGGAAGCAATACTGATTTTGGTGCCCCCAAATTGGGTATATCGCATTTGGTGATCTCCGATGGTCAATTCAAGTTTGGCTCGTAAACTAATTTCATTGCCGACGATCGCGTCTTTGGTTTCGGTCAAAATATCAAAACTAAATGACCCGATGCCCATCAAGGTACTATTC
>JACQNF010000066.1 GCA_016203215.1 Candidatus Woesearchaeota archaeon | reverse complement strand
TTAGCAAGCAGCTCAGCCGCCTTGCCGCGAAAATCGGTGACCGGGATCACGTCCTCGGTTAGCCTGGCCCTCATAATAGATGCCTCCTTAAAGGTACGTATATAATACTTTTAAACGTATTATTAAAATACCTCCATCCTGCCGCTCCTTCTCGAAAAACAAGGTAAGCATGCACTGCAGATTTCTCTTCTCCTGGTCGTATAAATGTCCCTTTGATTTCAACGAGAGTGATATCACTGATTGTGGGGATATGGAGGAGAAACGGGATGGCATACATCGCTAGTTCATCACATACCCCATAGCCACGATTGTGCGTCTGCCAAGGCGCGCCATATTCCAGATCATCTTTTGCATACTTCATTTTTGCAAGATCGTGAGAAGGATAGATGATTTCTCTCTGTGCTAGTAATAATTCAAGATCAGAAAGGGAATTGACCGTCTTAATCAGATCTTCAAATTCTTCTTCCGCGAGAAATAATTTTTTCAGTAATTCTTCTCTCGTGTATTGGCCGCGCTGAACATCGCAGGCGTAGTTCCGTTCTGGCTGTGAGAGATTCTCGTCGCTACAGTTAAGTGTTATCATCCCCGCCGCAAGCAGTGAGGTCAATGCTTTTTTCATGGTAAAATCGTGTTTTTTTGTGAAGAGGAAATTGAATCCTCAACGCCATTGTGGTTTATATTATTTATTTACAATCGCCCACGTAATCAATTAAACGAGCAACGTTCTTTTCTGAGCACGGCTCCCAGGGCGATATTCAGACCTTAACTTTGAAAAAATGAGCGTAGTTCTGAAGTCTTTAAAATGGTCACTATAAGAGTCTTCTCGATGTTTCCCTTCGAGAACATATCCGCATCTCTGCGCAACATGCACTGACGCAGTATTCCTCTCATCGCACTTGATTTGAATTCGATTAAGACCACGATTCTGGAAAAATTCTTTCTCAATAAGTCCAATAGCCTCAGTGATATATCCTTTTCCTGTTGACTTCAGCGATAACCAGTAACCGATCTCTGCTGTTTTATTTTGGAGATCGATATTAAAAATACCAATATTTCCGAGGTATTCAGCATTCACGTAAATTCCATATTCTACTTTTGTACCTTTTTCAGTCTCTTTTTCTTTATCGAAAAGATACTTGAGCGTATCCTCAACCTGTTTCGTCAATTTCTCCCACGGAAGCCATGGGCGAAGATGCTCACGATTAGCATCGATCGTGTGGAAGATCAATCTCGCCATTTCAATGGTTGGTTTAGTTTTCCGGAGGATGATTCTTTCTCCGATTAACTTCTCTTTGAATTTTTGAGCCATCACCTACTCAGAGAGTCGAAAATTTATAAACATTTCTGGGCTCTGCAGAAAATCCTGAAAAAGTCACCGCCAGCCGCAGAATGTGTGCCGCCCTTACAGTAATACAAATAAGCGGCACCAATAATTACCTAAAATTGTAGTTCACCTTCTGCTTCTTGGCCGTGGCGGCGACTTTTTCGACAGAGCCCATTTCTGAGGAAGGTATTTAAAGAAAATTCCTCTTTTGAAAGAAATGTCAGAACCACGACACATTCCAGGAACAGAAACCATTGAATTTAAGAAACAATTTATTGAGCGCTACGCTGCGCTCACGAACTGGGAAGAATTCCAGCGCTATTCACTCTCATTTCTCCGCAGAAGCATCCGGGTTAATACCATCCTCGGGACAGTCAAGGAGGTTACGGCATCTATTGCCGCAAAAAAATGGAATCTCACCCCTATCCCCTGGTGTAAAGAAGGCTTCTGGATCGACCATCCCGAACGACGCGACGTCGGCAACCTCTTTGAATACCATGTGGGAAAGATTTACGTCCAGGAGGCGGCATCGATGATTCCCCCGTTGGTCTTGGACCCACAACCAGGAGAAGTTATCTTGGACATGTGCGCATCCCCCGGAAGCAAGACAACACAGATTGGAATGATGATGGAAAACAAAGGGATTATCGTTGCAAATGATTACAAAGGCCAACGACTCCAGTCGTTGGGAGTTAACATCCAACGCAGTGGATTGACGAATACCGTCGTGACATTGATGCCCGGTAAACGTTTCTCCGGCCTCCAATTCGATAAAATTCTGGTTGATGCTCCCTGCTCTGGAACAGGAACGATCCGGAAAAGTCTTAAAACTATCACGATCTGGAATGCCAACATGATCACGAAGTTAGCGCGACAGCAGAAAGAACTTCTTATCACGGCATTTGAAAACCTAAACCCCGGGGGAACACTGGTATATTCGACGTGCTCGTTAGAGCCGGAAGAAAATGAAGGGGTAGTGAACTATCTTCTGAAAAAGTACCCCTCTGCAAAAGTCCTGCCTGCAACATTAACAGGGCTCACAACTTCATCACCGATCATGGAATTCGGAGGAGAAAAGTATGACGCGCAGTTAAAGCACGCCCTTCGAATTTGGCCCCAAGATAATGACACAGAAGGTTTTTTTGTTGCCAAAATTAAGAAGGAGGAATAACCATGGAAACATCTCGATCGAACACTGGCTTTTGCGACCAATACATTACTCCGTTTTTAGTTGGCGCAGGATATTTCGCCGCTATGCCCACTGCGGAACGGCTAAAACAAGACCGGTATACCCTTCCGGAAACACGGGATTTAGATGTAATGTTCCAACGGACAATTTCTGCGTATGCCGGCGGAGAATGGGCGATGGCATTGTCTTTACCATTTCTGACAATTAAAGGGATTGATGAATGTATCAGGGGGGACGAGAGTTTCTTGACCGCAACAATAATGACACTGATGATCAGTAATTGCACTTCTCTCGCGTACGAACTTTTCCGAAGGGAAAAGTAAAGTTTATATGCACAGAATTCCAACATTCTACCACGGAGGTTGAAACTATGAACTATTGGGCAATTTTGGTTGCAGCACTGCTGCAGTATGGGTTAGGCGCGCTCTGGTACTCGCCGCTTCTTTTCGGGAAACAATGGATGCGATTGATGAAGATAAACCCCGCAGAGAGGGCATCGAAAAAGAAAGAAGCCGCAAGAGGATACGCATTAATGCTCGTGACAGCACTAGTGATGTCATTCGTGCTTGCACGATTCGTGACCGGTGCATCAACATGGATTGAAGGTGCGTTGACTGGGCTCTGGGTTTGGTTAGGCTTTATTGCGACCGTAACACTGGGAGGATTTCTCTGGGAAGGCAAGCCATTTTCATTATATCTTCTTAACGCAGGATATTGGCTCGTAACGCTTCTCCTCACCGGAAGCCTTCTGGCAGCATGGAAATAGAGTCTTATCTTTTTTTAATTTCTTCTGTTTCAACGTTCACGAGGATTGACGGCCGGGCTTCCTTCTCTCCCTCGTAGACCATAAATTCGACTTTTTTCTGAATCTCTTCATCAAGATTCTCTAATTTTGTCATGAATGGCTCGCCGTGCTTATTTGCCGAGGTAGTGATGATGGGAAAAGCACATTCTTGGACAATTTCATGAAACCAGTGGTCTGGAAGACGAACACCGATCGTCGCCGCATCACCTATGACTTCGTTCGGGAGGGAAAAATATGGCTTACAAGGGAGAATCAACGTATACGGTCCAGGTAGTTTTTCTAACCATTTTTGCGCTGTTGGCGAAACAACACAATATTCTCGAATCCATTCTTTGGAAGGGGCCCAGATTGATAATGGAGTGTCTGGCCTGTTCTTGATTTTGCGAATAGTTTGGACGGATTTCGCATTAAGAGCAGAACAACCAATCCCGTAGATGGTATCTGTAGGATAGACAAATATAGCTCCTTTCCGTATC
>JACQNF010000064.1 GCA_016203215.1 Candidatus Woesearchaeota archaeon | reverse complement strand
GTCCTGGCAAAAGTCGGGTTTGCCGAAGTCGTGGAAAAACTCGAGAAAGCGCCTTCGAGTCAATCACGGTTTGCAACGGTCACCAAAGAAGAACTCGGCCGTTCTGAAGAGGAATCTTCTGAACACTATGAAGATTCGGAAGATTTTGGTGAGGAGAAATAACTACAGTTGAGCATGAGACGATTCTTTGTGGGAATTCCTCTCCCCGAAGCGTTGCAGGAAACGATTATTTTGTTCGCTTCGCAGCTGGATCAGACGGGAGGCGATTTCCGTTTGGTTCAGAAAGAGAATCTCCATCTCACACTCTCTTTTCTGGGGAATATTGGGGATCGAGAGATCTCCTTGGTCTTAGGAACGCTTTCAACGCTATGCAAAAGACAGAAAAAGTTTGAGGTTAGCATCAGAGGCATCGGCTTTTTTCCCGGTGGTGAACGGATAAACGTCATTTGGATTGGTGCCCATAATCCTCTGCTTGTTGATTTTATCCAACAGTTAAATGCAGCGCTGCAAATCGAGACGGATCACGCCGAAGAGATCCCCCATCTCACTATCGCTCGCGTTAAATCGGGGAAAAATAGAGAGACCATTTTTGAATTCTTAAATAAAGTAAAGGATACTCACTTTGGTTCTTTCCGAGCGGAGAAAATTGTATTATACGCGAGTGAACTCACTCCAAACGGTCCCATCTATACTGTGATGAAAGAGTTCTTGTTGGGATAAATACCTATTCCGTTCCAGAATGACAAAACTATTTAAACTCTCTTTCCTTTCCCAATTAAAAGGTGATTTGATGAGTTACGTCGCATGGTTCAAGGATTTAGATAAAGATTCTTTACCTATTGCTGGAGGAAAAGGAACTAATTTAGGAATTATGTACAAGATGGGTTTTCCTGTACCCAACGGATTCTGTGTGACGGCCCAGACGTATAAAGAATATTTGGAGAGGACGGGCATTACCAACCAAATTCGCGATCTTTTACACGGTCTCGATCGCGAAAATACTGAACAATTGCAGGCGACTGCAGCTAAAATTCAAGAGCTCATTGTTTCTACTCCCATCCCCGATGATATCGCTGAAGAGATCAAGGTTAATTACGAGCTTCTGGGAGCAGATCGGCGCAAGGCATCAGACCTTATTAAAAGCAATGACGCATTTGTCGCTGTGCGCAGCTCGGCGACAGCAGAAGACCTTCCCATGGCTAGTTTTGCCGGTCAGCAGGCAACATTTCTCAACGTGAAAGGTGAAGATAATGTTGTTGCTGCTGTCCTTGCATGTTGGGCATCGTTGTTTACCGCCCGGGCGTTATACTATCGCGAAAAAAATCAGTTTGACCACATGAAAGTATTCATCTCCGCGGTTGTCCAACGGATGGTCGATGCCGAGAAATCAGGGATCATGTTTACAGTCAATCCCGCGACCAATAGCGCTGATGAAATGGTCATTGAAGCAATTTATGGTCTTGGTGAATTGATCGTCGGTGGAGAGATCACTCCAGATATGTATCTTATCGACAAGAAAAAACGTGAGATCAAGAAAATTGATGTCCGTAAAAAGACCATCGGACTGTTTCGAAATGAAAACGGAGAGAATGAAAGACAGGAAATTCCTGTCGAAGAGCAGAGCCGGCAGGTGTTGAACGATGCACAGATCAAAGAACTGGCGCGGCTCGGTGCCAAATTAGAAGAGCACTACCAGTTGCCACAGGATGTCGAATGGGCCGTTGAGCAAAATCGGATCTACCTCGTCCAGACGAGGGCAGTAACGACATTCAAACCTGTCGTATGTAACGCTGAGAAAGAGGTCTGTGAAGAGGAAGCAAAAATTCTGTTACGAGGAGAAACAGCATCGAGTGGTGTCGCTTCAGGAGCGGTACGAATTGTGAATAATCCGAGTGAGTTGAGCAGGATCCAAAAAGGTGATGTTCTTGTCACGGTTATGACGACTCCCGACATGGTTCCGGCGATGCAGAAAGCGGCGGCGATTGTTACAGATGAAGGAGGATTGACGTGTCATGCGGCGATCGTCTCAAGAGAGATGGGAACACCCTGTTTAGTGGGGACGGAACATGCAACGGAATTGTTGAAAGACGGTCAGATTGTTACCGTCCATGCGACGCGAGGAATTGTCTACAACGGAAAAGTGGAAATTGCCGCAGGAAAGAAAAGTGTCTCAGCTCCGTCGGTGGTTCGCTCAGGGAATGCAGACGTGGTCACCGCGACGGAAATCAAAGTAATCCTTGATTTGCCTGATTTGGCAGGGCATGCTGCAGCAACGGGAGCAGATGGCGTCGGATTAGTGCGCTCAGAAATCATGATTGCTAATGGAGGTATTCATCCTGCTGAATATGTTCGTCGAGGAGATGGAGACGTGTATGTTGCTCTTCTCAAAGAGGGAATACGGACGATCGCGCGAGCGTTTGCTGGCAAGCCAGTGTGGATACGTTGTTCTGACATGCGTTCCGATGAGTATCGCAGTTTACAAGGAGGTGATCGAGAGCCGAAGGAGACAGATCCGATGATCGGCTGGCATGGGATTCGCCGGCTGCTCGATGAAACAGCAATATTGAAAGCTGAATTTCAAGCAATTCGCGAACTGCACTATGAAGGGTTAAAGAATATCGGTGTGATGTTGCCATTCGTCATCCGCGTGGAAGAGGTGCGTAAGGCGAAAGAAATCATGCGTGAAGTTGGTTTAGAACCTTGCACGGCCGTCGACTTTGGTGTGATGGTTGAAACACCGGCGGCCTGTTGGATAATTGAAGATATCTGTAAAGAGGGGATCAGTTTCGTCTCGTTTGGCACGAATGATCTTACTCAGTTAACATTGGGGATCGATCGAAATAATCAGAAGATCGCGTCATTGTTTGATGAAATGCATCCGGCGGTGTTAGGTGAAATTGCAAAAGTCATTAAAGTTTGTAAGAAGTACTGCGTCAAGACTTCGATCTGCGGCCAAGCCGGCTCGCGGCCGGAGATGGCGGAATTCTTAGTCCATCAAGGCATCGATTCCATTTCGTCTAATGTTGATACTGTCGATGAGATTCGACGGACAGTCGCGAGAGTTGAACGAAAACTGATGTTGGAAGCAGAACGTCACCATTTGACATGAGATTCCATCGATAAAAGTTTATGGGCACGGAAATTGATTGGAGATCATTTGTCAATCTCCGTGGATATGGTGGTGAAGAAAAT
>JACQNF010000069.1 GCA_016203215.1 Candidatus Woesearchaeota archaeon | reverse complement strand
GTAAAGAAGCTTGGCAAAAATTTTAGGAACCTGCGCTTTGATAATTCCTGGCCCGTTATCCTCGATGATCATTCGAAACCGTGTTTCTTCCAGCTGGATGATCTCCACATTAATCTCGGGAAGAATCCGTGCCTCTTCGCACGCGTCAAGAGCATTATCTACTGCTTCCTTCACCGCGGTCATCAACGCCCGGCGGGGGTTATCAAATCCAAGCAAGTGCCTATTTTTCTCGAAGAACTCCGCAATGGAAATTTCACGTTGTTTTTTAGCTAGTTCTTCAGCCGTTTTTTGAGCCATCTCTTGGCGAGAAAAAAAGATCGTTTATAAGAATTACGGTTTAGGGCACTTAGTTCGCGACAGACCCGTTGGCCTTGCCGCCGTGACGGCAAACTGAATACGTTTAGGGCTTGTATCTCTCAATAGAAAATCAGCTGCTAAATAATGCTTCTTTCTTTTTCTTTTCCAAGAATTGATAAACAGTCTTGTGCATGGATCCTTGAAGCAGCATCGCAACTGCTTGTCGAGCAAGTGCAACACTTTCGATTTCTCCGATAATTCCAATCGTTTTCCCATAGATGGAAATGAAGCAATTCGTCAATCGTTCTACTTCTTCTCTGCTCTTTCCCCCACGTCCGATAACTCTTCCTTTAAGGCGTTCCATCGTATTCTTGCTCTTCCCCGCAATGTCCTTCATGTCGATCATCTCAAGAGCATAATCAGTATTATTCAGAAGCATTGCAGTTCGAGGATTAAAGCCGCGAGCGATTGCGCGGACAATTTCTTTGGCAGTGTACAATCTTAATCCATCTTCCCCTTTGATGATGACGTCGCCTTCCGCAGAAATTTCGAGGAGGCATTGGGTCAATTGTTCTATCTCTTTTTTGGTTATGCCTTCTTTGCCGATAAGAACAGCAACTCGTTCTTGTGGAATTTTTAATTCGTACGAAAATTCATCATGTTCCATTACTCTCTATTCTCGGAACTCTTTTTTAAATCTTTGCCCATAATCTTAAGTAATAATTTTTCCTCTTCCAAGAAAACACCTAATTTCTGAAAATAACGGACGATGTTGTTGACATCTCTTTTCAAGAGTTCCTCTGAGTTGGGAGATTTGGTCAGGGTTGCTTGAGAAAAATCGATGAGATATGGTGTTTCTCGATAATTAAGGATATTAAATGAAGATAAATCTCCGTGAATCAGCCCGGCTTCATATAATCTCTTCATCTCGTCGATCACTTTTTTTGCAAAAAGAGAAGGATTTTTGGGTGTTGCATCTTTCAATGGCAACGCCGGTTCGGTATCTCCAATAAATTCTTCAATGATAATATGGTTGAGCCAGTGCAGTGGACGGGGTGAATGGACGCCGGCTTCCACTGCTCGATGGAGATTCTTAAATTCACGTTGCGCCCAAGCAAGAATGATTTGCCGACGGCGTTGCTGAAGATATTCGTATCGCGGGTCTTTACGGATGTACGCGAACATCTTCAGGAAATTTGCTCTCTGAATAAAATAGACTTTCACGATGAGTTTTTCCCCATCCTTCTGTGCAATAAAGACGCTGCTTTCCTTACCTACTTTTAATGGGCTGACCAACGTATCAAATGCACCGCGACTTTCAAGTTCGAAAAGAGTCCTGTTAGTGAATTCATCAAATACTCCTTTGATTGTCTTAAAACGTTCCTGATACGTAAACTGAGTCATGATGAAAGAAAGGGGTGGGCGTTATATAAATCCTCGCGAGAAGTTTTGGAGAAGCATTAATCCCACGATGAGCTACTTAGTAGTAACAAATAGTTCGAAACATTTAAATATAAATACCATTTTATAGTGACAAACACACCTCAAAAACCACCTCTTTTCCTCAGCAGGCCTACGGGCTTGCTGAGGTTTTCTTCCTCTTTCTGTCCACGATGTGGAAAAATACACCAAAATGTTTATATACCCTCTATTGAAACATGCTTCAAAGCCCGTCATGAGAGTACCTGAGGGAGTAAACGGCAACGCCAAGCCATGAACTCGGGGGTTAGTGAAGCGGGCTTCATAATCACAAGAGCAGTCCGAGAATCGGGGGCTTTCATATTCATCACTTAACCACCTTTATTCAATTACATTGCTGGTCTGTGTCCCTTTGTTGAACAAAAGGGTAAAGTGTAGGATTCATTGAAGCTTCTCTTTCTTTAGGCCACGCTCAAATGGAGGCAAAATATGGCAAAAATAAGTCCAGTAGCAGCAAAATATATCATTCATTCGACAATTACTATTGAAGGTATTGTTGATAGACCAGACGTTATCGGTGCAATTTTCGGTCAAACAGAAGGTTTACTCGGAAACGATCTTGAGCTCCGTGAGCTTCAACGAAGTGGGCGTATCGGCCGAATTGAAGTGAACACCACGACGAGCGGCGGTAAAACGTCGGGGGAAATCATCATCCCCAGTTCTCTTGACAAGACGGAAACGGCCATTGTGGGAGCGGCAATGGAGATCATCCAGCGAATCGGTCCCTGTAATGCAAAGATCCATGTTGATCGAGTAGAAGATGTACGCATCAGCAAGCGTCAATTTGTGATTGAACGTGCCAAACAACTCCTACGTGAGCTGACAGAGGAAACCCTTCCGGATTCTCAAGAATTGGCAGATGAAGTTGCCCAATCTGTTAGAATGATGGAAGTAGGAGAATATGGTCCAGAACGGTTAGCTTCAGGGCCGGCGATTGATGAAAGCGAAGAAGTTGTTGTAGTTGAAGGGCGTGCTGATGTTCTCAACCTTCTCAAGCACGGATTTAAGAACGCTATCGCAATGAATGGAACCTCTTGTCCGCAGACGATCAAAGATTTAAGCAGGAAGAAGTCCATCACCGTTTTTGTTGACGGAGACCGTGGTGGCGATTTGATTATCCGGGAATTGCTCAGCGTCGCTGATGTTGATTTTGTCTGTAAGGCGCCTGATGGCAAGGAAGTTGAGGAGATTACCAAAAAAGAGATCCATAAATCATTGCGTGGGCGAATAACGGCAGAACAGGCCAAATTAGATTTAGGTGTTGATGAACAGGGGGCCTTGCGGGAAGATCATCCAGATCAGAAACAGAACAGTTTTAACCGGAGTCAAAGAACACCCTCTCAAACTCCTTCTCGCCGTTTTGAGAACAATCGTTCGTCAGAGAATACTACCACACCCCAACGGCCAGGAAGCTATGTAAAAGCTGCTGAATTCAAGAAAGAAGGAGGAATGCAAGGCAGTCCTTCTTCAACAAGTAGCAGTCCTAATCTAAAAGTAGCTGTCCCACCAGGGCAGATCAGCGGGGCGCAGCGTAAAACCCCATCTCCTGACGAGAAAAAGATCTTGAAAAAGACGATGGAAGATCTTATTGGAACTCGAGGGGCATGTATCTTTGATCAGAATCTGAATATCCTTGGAAAAGTCCCGCTCAGCGAGCTTAGTTCAACAATTAAGAGTTTGAATGGGGGGATTTACGGTCTCGCTCTTGACGGCGTCATCGACCTCGACCTCTTGAAGCTCACTGAAAAGATCGGAGTTCAATTTGTCGTGGGGACGTCCGCAAAAGTGAAGGAACCGTCCAAGGTCTTGATTCTTACGGACGATCAGCTTTGACAAGGGGATTTAATATTCCCTAACAAGGTCGATGAGCGGTCTGGTTGAAAGAGCATATCCTTTTTCAAGAAAGATATGATATAACTTTTTCCGCCCTGAAGGAGTAAAGCGAACATGGTGTTCAAATGAACCTTCACGCTGGGCGATTTCTTCTAATTTCTGAGGAATCGTAAGATCTAACAATCGTCGCGCGTGGCCATGTCCTGGCTCGTAGCTTAAGACCTCCGCAGTCATGGTTCGAGTAATTGGTGATAAGCAGAACTCCATTACGATAAGGGGTTTGCCATGTTCATATAACCGCGCGATATATCCGCCAGGAGGATATTCTATCCATTCAAAGTGTGGGAGTAATTTTTCCATTAAACCAATCTTAGTCCTCTTTTTTAAAAAGGTGTGTCTCCGTTTTTCTTTTGTATCACCCTAAAAGATAAACAATCACGACCTTGCCCTCCAGGATGGCCACTAAATACACTCGACATTAAGGCTCTGTAGAAAATCTCGAAAAAGTCACCGCTGGCCGCAGAATGTGTGCCGCTATCGCAGTGAGTAAAAAATCCCGACCGCAGCAAGCTGCTGGTCATTAACTACAAATTTACACTGTTGGGATTTTTACTCCCAGAAATGGAAATCAAAAGCCGTAGCAGAGCTACGGCGTATAAGAGACCCATTTCTCAGGAATT
>JACQNF010000065.1 GCA_016203215.1 Candidatus Woesearchaeota archaeon | reverse complement strand
GCACTATAAATAACTTTCTTTCAATATGGAATTTTAATAAGAGGATTTTTAAAAAATTGTCTCTTTAAACGATAGATGTCACTTCGAGATCATCTTCACTACTACCCGGACTTACGAACATGGTTTCCGACAACGAACACCGATGAGAATACCGTCGTTCTCAATAGAGAGTTTAAAGAATTCACACGATTGATTTCATATAAGTTGAATGAAAACAATCCCGAGGGAATACATTGGAGAAGATATACCTCCGAAGAAGATCAAAAACTATTAAAATTATGTTGCGAACACGCTGAAGACTATCGTAAAAACAGCAGGGGACGGAATGTGATTATGTTCACTCACCCTTTCTTTCTCCCATTGACGCATTATCATCTCATCAGCTCAGAACGACAAAAAGAAGATTTAGATGGTTATCTAAATGACTTATCTCACCTGCTTCATCTCGAGCGAGATCCTGCAAATGTAGAGGTAGTAGCTTTAGAAACACTTCACGGGTATGCAGCAGCAACAAGCCTCCTTCTTGAAACCGGCATAGTTGATCGGGTAATTCTTACGGAATTTGCCAGTGGTTACCCCTTAGAGAAAAATGGGTTGCAGGAATTAGCTGATCGGTCTGTTTTTGTGGGAGGAAGCTATGATGAACGATGCTTCCACCACTCCACGAAAGAACTGCACTATTTTAAGAAAAAATTGGGGAATGAAAAAAGAGTGGTAGGAATGCGAAGAATGGTACTTCGTGCACCTTGGGAACCCTACAAGAATGGATCAATACGATGTCTGAGGATCAGGGGGATTAGCCAGAAAGACATCCTTCCCCTCTCTGCCGTCATTGGACAATTGGGGTTGACATAAAAAAGTTAGTTACATCTCTCGTTCAAACCAAGCTTTTATTTTCTCACCTATTGAAGCTCGATACCGCCGCAATTCGATCTCCTTCCGTGCGGAGAATAAGAAAGGGATAAAATCAACGACCATTGCCGCATAGCCAACCGCAGGATCACATCCTTGTCTTCTCACGGTTTCTTCAATATTCTCGAGAGGCGCACCTTTCCACTGCTCCGCAAATCCAACCATATCCATCCGCCGATGATACGCCCTCTTATTACGGAAATGGAGACGCAGCAGATCTCTCAAATCGTGGTCAATCTTTTCAGTTTCAAGAGAGAGTTTACTTTGTTCTCGCCGTAATCGCCGCAGCACTGGTTGTTCTAAAGATTCCAATTTCCAGCCGTGCCTCCACAATTCTCTCTCCAGTTCTTCCGTCCTATCCCTTAAGGAAAGTCCTTTCAAACGCAATTCCTCGATCCGTGCGAATCGTTCTTTTTCTGTCGTAAGATACTCCTGCGCAGGCTCTGTCTGTTCATAGAGTGTTCGGACAAGAAGCCTTTGCTGAAGACTTTCTTTTTCATCTTCCTGCAAGCGATGATATAATTGCGTAGTAATGGCGCAGAGATCTTTAGCAGCAGATTGATTTTCGTGCAGAAGCGGGCCTAAACGAACTGCCGATGTCTTCCGTTGGGGAGAATACAAAGCAAGGTGTTTTGCAACGGAGCGGATCGCTTCAAATTCAGAAAAAGAACCACGAGCGACAACAGTTTTTCCCACGATATCCGTCCATGTCGTGTTTTGGCCAAGACAGAGCTCTAAAGAAGTACGCCCTATTTCCCCTTGAGGAGTATAGGTCAATTCACATCCGATGAACTTGTCGGTGATCCCTGGTTGAGGGATTTTTAAACGCGTTCGTATCGTCTGCGGAGAATCATAAAACGCCATCAACGTCGAAGAGGTTGTTTCCTTTGTCGTGGGAATATATTTCTCAACTTTCTGGCCGCACGCCAGCATCTCTAGTGATTCCGCCGGCTCGTGTAAACGATGATACATCGCCGCGAATTCTTCAGGAGAATATTCCAACAGCGAAGAATATTCACGAACTACCCTCTTGCGATCACCTTTTGCTCCCAGAACCATCCTCTGTGGTGTCCGTTCTCTAATCGGGTTGCAAATATCCCAGAAAGGATCCAGGAGATAAGGGTGCTTTTTCTTCACATCAATGATCAACGCAAAATGAGAGTTGTTGCTCTCGACGTCGTCGCTGCCATCGCGATATTGCGTGAAATCACAAAACTGAACAATCTGCGGTTGAAGATGTAATACCTCCGCCCACAGATAGATTTGAGGGATTATTGACGTACAGTTAAAACTATACACATTATTTTGATACATTTCGTGGGGCCAAGGAGCATACAACCCCGTGCGAAGCTGGTCTTGAAAACCGTACATCCCACTTTTGCTAAATGTACGGAAAATGCTTTCTGCCTCTAGAATTAAAGGCATTTGTTTCTGATGAGAACTAAGGTCTGCGAGTTCTTTAACTTTCTGTACGCTTTCTTCAGGAAATTGATGTGGTGGCATTGTTTAACAAGGTCTACCACCCCAAAAATGGAGAAAAAAGAAAAATCGATTTATAACAATCCGGTAATGTCGACAGTTTTCCTTCCACTAGGAGCTGCACCAGATGGTCTACTTTGCTGTCTCGATTCATACCTTCCCGTCACGAACACTTCGGAACGATAATCCTGTGCTTGTGAACCTGCAGGAAGCAACGCCCGTGCAGCATCGAGAGCAGCATCATAAGAACCAAATACTCCGTTTGGAGTATAACGAACCGTTCCATCCTGTGAAAACAGTTCAACACGATAGCGCATCTCTTCACCATTTTCCGGTGCTTTATCTCCAAATGCATTCCGATACAGGCTCTGCAATGCTTCTGCTAAGTCTGCTCCTTTTCCTTCATAGAGTTGTTTTGGCATAATTCATCCCTCCTTCTCTTGATATTTATTTATAATACCCGCACCTATTTTAATCTTCCGTTTCGCTGTTTGTGTTTAGTTCGTGACTTCCAAGTCGCCGATACATTTTTAAACCAGCGAAGAAATTAATTCTTCAAATTTGTGGGCGTGCCGGAGCGGTCAATATGCCGACGCAAGAAACCAGCGCGCGGCGTGACGAGACGGGATAGGCTTAGGTTAATCTCGCAGGTGTGATGAGCAGTATGCGATGATCAAAAGACACCTATTGGCTTAGTGCCTACTCAGGTTCAAATCGTTTCCTACAATCAAAAGGGAGCGGCGAAAGTCCTGACGCCCACACCATTTTTCCGGCGAAAAGAAAAGATTCTCAACTATCTCTAAACAAACGTGCCACTTTTTTGGCTCCGATCTCTAAAATAAATGCGGCAAGCCGCGGCCCTTTCTCTTTATGAATCAAGATTCGATACGCGACGGTGAAAAATGCTTTCGGCTCCACGGTATGGTTCTTACAAAGGATATACATCTCTTCATGGAGGTCCGTATCTGTCCATTCCCGCTCCAACAATTTTACAGCCAGTTGATGAAACAGTTTCTTCTCCACGGGAGAAAGAACGACATTCGACTTTTCCTGCACCGTAAATTTAAATTCTTCTGGGGCGTAACGTAAGAGCCAATTCTTCGCACATATTGCTCTCGTCCGAAGCCGCCGCCGGTCGTGCTCATGTTTCAATTCTTCCTCAAAGTACGAGATCGTCTTATCGACGTCCAAACTGTGGATTTGAAGAAGCGTGGTGAGATGACGGAATCCGGGTTGGTACGGCATCGTTGAAGAGATCTTACCGATGGAGCTTAATTCATACGCAACTTTCTGCTTGACTGTTTCTTTCTCGCTCACGGATTCAACGCCAAAATAAATTCGTTCACATTTATCAAAATCTTCATAGACTTTTAACACATCCGCATCGAAACTGATCGCAAATTCCTTGTTCGGCCGTGTGCCAGCAAAAATATAGCGGGCAATTTCCGGTTCATAGACTTCAAGAACATCTTTAAGAGTAATAACATCTCCTTTAGAACTTGACATTTTTCCGCCAGCACCTTTGATCGTGATGAAATCATACATCACATACGTAGGAGCATCACGATGCCATACCGCCTTGACGATCTTCTTGCCGGTGTCGTAACTGCCCCCCACCGTAGAATGATCTTTTCCGCCAGGCTCGAAATCAACAGCTTCATAGTTCCAACGCATCGGCCAGTCGACACGCCACTTCAACTTAAGTATCGGTTTCTTCTTGAAATCAAAAGTCTCTCGCTGACCGCAGCTGCACGCATACGAAACGGTATACCCTCCCAGCCATTTCAATTCTGTCAGCGTATCCCGATGACAGCGTTCACAGAACATCGTGATCGGCAGCCAATGTTCATCAACATCCTCTTCACGGTACTCATTAAGGCACTCCTTGATCTTGTCGTTGTTTTCTAATGCCTTCTTGATCTCGTCCGCGTATTCCCCCGAACGATATTTTGGCGCTTGGTAGAGAAATTCTGGGGTGATGCCGACACGAGGAATTATCGTCTCAACTTCTTTTTCATGGTGAGCGGCATAACTCTCATGACAGCCGAAAGGATCCGGAGTATCGACGATAGGATAACGGAGAAAGGTCTGGAGAAGATCTTGTTTCGGCATGTTCAGAGGCACTTTCCGAAAAACATCGTAATCGTCCCATGAGTAGATGAAACGAACTTTTTTTCCACGTTTTTCTAAAGCGCGCTTGACAAGGTCGACAGTAATGATTTCTCGAAAATTGCCAATATGCACAGTTCCGCTCGGCGTGATGCCTGCAGCAACGGTATAATTCTTTTTGTTCCCTTTTTCACGGATGATTTTTTCAGCGGTAACATCAGTCCAGTGGTAGAGCTGTTCTTCAGCTTCAGCATCTGTGCTCGCTTCTTTTCCCACGGATTTAGCCATTCTGCCTGAGAACATGGCGAGTTATATAAAGATTTTGCAGAGAAAGATTTTGTGGACCGTCAAACTGGATACAACCAGAGACGCCAGTTACTTTTATATACTTCAGAATCACTTTCTCCTCCAAAAGAGGTTGCCTATGATTATTACAAGTTGTGGAAATTCTCAAGCACTGGCAAAGAGAGTTGCAAAAAAATTACGCGCCTCGTTCTCCCCCCTGACCATTTCTGCGTTTCCCGATGGAGATCGTTATCTAAAGTGGAACACGCCAGTGAAAGGAAAAAAAGTAGTGATTCTTCACAGCTTCCAGCCGCATCCCAACGAAAGTCTCTGGAATGTGATCTGGGCAGCAGAAACTGCCAAGGATTTAGGTGCACGAAAAGTGATACTTGTTGCGCCCTACTTAGCCTACATGCGTCAGGACATACGGTTCCACCCCGGCGAAGCAGTCTCTTCCCGCATCATGGCCAAACATCTTAATGCCTGTACTGACAAGATTATTACGATAGATCCGCACCTGCATCGCTATAAATCATTAAAAGACATCTTCTCGATCGCAGCGGTATCGATAACGGCAAATCAATTGATCGGACAATACATCAAAAGGAGAATCAAAAACCCCGTGATTATCGGCCCCGACTGGGAATCGTACCAATGGGCAGAAGTCATCGCCCGGGAAGTCGGCTGCGGACACACGGTTCTGGAGAAAACACGGTTTTCATCACGTCACGTCAAGAGCAAGATGACGAAACAAATTGTCCTGAAGGATAAAGACGTAATTATCGTAGATGATATCATCTCCACGGGGCATACGATGATTGAAGCGCTCAAGAAAGCTAAAGCTCAGAAAGCGCGAAGTGTCATTGGTATCGGCGTACACGGCTTATTTGTTGAAAACGGTTTGGGAAAAATGAAAAAAGCAGGCTTTGACCAGATCATTACGACAAACTGTATTGAGCATAACACAAATAAGATCGATATCGCTCCGCTTCTCGTAGAAGAATTAAAGAAAGAGAAATAGGACTTATCGTCTTCTTTTATTGAAAACCTTCTCCAGCAGAAATACAACCCCAAAACCAACCGCGGCAGAAACCAGAACCATCCACGAAATGCCGCCATTGTGAGAGATGGTGAGAACAGGAACACGTAGAGAACCAATCATCAGCCCGACAAGAAATGACATCGTCGTCTGCCGATGGTGATGCAAGACATAATCCAAAATTCTCACAAACGAGAGCAAGCCAATAATCGCCCCCAATGCAAAAGTGATGATGACCGAGAGATTAAAATCGTGAAGCGCAACAATGAGGAATTGGTATTGCCCTAATAGAAGCAAAACGAATGCGCCAGAGATGCCCGGCAGGATCATCGCACAGATCGCAAGCGCTGCGGAAAAGAAAATGACGACAAGGGAATGAGTTGCTTCTACCGCAGTCGCGCCAGCGATGAGATATGCTCCAACAAAGCCAAGAATAAGGCTAGCACTATTCCGGAAAGAGAAGAGGTGCGTCTCTCTTGATAATAACCACGTCGAACAAGCAATCAAACCGAAGAAGAAAGCATAGGTTACCGCGGAGTAGAGCGTTAAAAACGTGTTGATAATGCCAGAGAAAATAAAGAGAGAAAGAACTATCCCTGCACCAAGGGGAAGGAGAAACGTAAAATGAATTTCTTTCATCGCTGAAAAACTCTGCTTGAATTCCCCCCTCAGTAAGGGAAGCCAGGGAGTACGCACAGAATTGATCGCGTGAAGCAATCGATCGTAGATACCGGTGATGAATGCAATTGTTCCGCCAGACACGCCGGGGATAGCATCCGCGATGCCCATACACAAACCACGGACAAACACAAGGACAAGATCGAGGAGAGAAGTGGGTTTCATGTTTCACTTAGGGATTGATGCCAAGACGGCAGTACGGGCAATAAATAGACTGAACACCCGAAAATTGTAACGAGACAAACTTATACTTACAATGCGGACAGTTAATTGGACTCTTTTTAATACTGAATCACAGAGAAAAAGAATTGAGAAAAGAATTATAAAGATTGTGGTACTGTTCCTGGG
>JACQNF010000059.1 GCA_016203215.1 Candidatus Woesearchaeota archaeon | reverse complement strand
TAAGGATATGGCTGAAACACATATTTTTGGATTACGAACCGCGGCGAACCGTGAAGACCAAGTTGTTGATTATCTCATCTCTAAGTTACACAAAGCGGGAAAAGGAGTCCTTTCCGTCATCCGCCCACACGGGATGAGGGGCTATATCTTTATCGAAGCAGAATCACAAGCGGAAGCAGAAGCAGCGCTTGTTGGCGTACCTTACGCACGCGGTCTCCTTTCACGTGAAATTCCATATCCTGAGATTGAACATATGCTTGAGCAAGTAAAAGTGGAGATGAACATCCACAAGAATGATATCGTTGAGATCATCTCTGGGCCGTTCAAGCGGGAAAACGCGAAAGTTATCCGTATCAACAAGCAGAAAGAAGAGATCGTCGTTGAGCTTCTCGAATCCGCTGTCCCTATTCCCATCACCGTCAAGATGGATGCGGTCAAGGTTATCCGCAGGGAAGAAGGTTCAGAAGAAGGAAGCGAATAGGTTTTTTATAATCTCTTTTGAAATGTTGCAATATATCCTGCACCGGCAGAGGATTCTATCTTTTGAGTATAGCCGTTTCTGTAAAAGAATCGGGTAGGATCTTCCCGTACTCCTTCTTTGACGAACGAAATCTGCTCCGGGAAGATGATCCGTGAGGCGCGGTACTGTTTTTTGAATACTTCCTCCACCGTTTCAAGCACTCGCGAACCGAGCCCTTTTCCTCTCCATCTTTGATCATCATTTTCTCCTCCGAGATAATAGTGGCGTACGGTTACCCTGGTCTTTTCATGAGAGTAGTTTACTTTTCCGACAATAGATTCCTTAGTCTTACCGATTTCTGTAATCAGAAATGTTTCTCTTAATTTGTCAAATCTAGCCGCAACAATTTTATCGTGATCAAATGGATGTGTATACATGCCCACAATCGGAACTCTCACACCTAAGAAGCGTTGATCTAATGGATAGATCCTGCCATCGGAAAGTTGGAGCTCTTTTCTCCATCGTAAAGGGATACGGCCGAGAGCAAATTTTTTTACTTCGGTGTGCTCAACAATTCCCTCGACCACCCGCGTCGGCTCTTCCTCAGGAGAGGGGATTCTTTCTCTTGAGAGGTAGGTGGAAGAAGGCCGTAAACACATTAAGTTGAGGTTATAGCGATATGTTCTAATATCAATCATTTTATGGACGATCATTTTTGTAAACGGATCGTGTGTCCGGTAAAGATCAAACAGATCCATCACTTTTCCGTTCTCGGTCTCAATCGCGCCAGTAGCAATCATGTGCGGGGAAAGCAGGTCACGCTCTTCGAGAAGGGTTATTTCTCCAATTCGGCGGTACTCTTCTTCGCCTACTTCTGTGAGGATTAATTTACCTTTGCAAGAGGAAGATAATCTCGTTTGGCTCTCTTCTTGAAGCGTTGCGGAGACGAGCTGATCTCCTCTCTTGTAGAATCCGCAGATGATCTCCGAATCAGGATCAAATCGTCGATGGGACGAGTATCCCACTAAGAAAAGAAATGCTTCTAATTCTGCGAGATCTGGAGAATACTTCAGAAGACTGCGTTCTTTTCGTTGCAAGAAAGGGTCGTTAACTTGTTCTGTGGGGAGTGGAACACGATATTCTCGTCCTTCGAAATGTAAGCGCACTGTTTCTTCCAACGGCAATGGTGCGTTAATAGTGATTTCTACGGGTTTGGGTTTTGCATAGTTTGCCGGAAGGCGACGCCAGAACATCTGCTCGGAAGCAAGCCAAATGTTTATAAAATTTCCCCTGGGGTAGTCATTTTTAATGGATTCCCTTGTCGAACGTGAACACCGCAGGACAATCTCTAAGTTTGGATTAGATCTGATCATCACCCCCGAAAACAGCGTTAAAGTGATAGAGATCAACGGCGCATCATCGGGGAGTGCTGGCCTCACCGAATTGACCGGAAGATACGTCGATCTGGAGATGATCGAGTACCTCTCTCATGTTGATCTTCCATTATATCATTTTTTGAATCTAAAGACATTTACATTCCCTGATAATGTGATAGAATTGGAATACGACGTCCTGAAACGAAGAAATTTTTTCCGTCCTCGCGCCCCTCGATACGCAGAACGATTTGTCTTGCCGGTCTCACCTTGTTCTTCTGATCATCTCAAAGGAATCATTTGGAATCTGGGCTCGTGTTCCTATCTTTTTGACGAGCAGAAGTATCTCGTCGTCAATCCCTTTGCCGTGGAGAATACATCAGTTGACAAGGCTCTCTCACACTCGCTCTTTTGTGGGGAAATTCTTGCTCCCCTACGGCCGAAAACAACATTTGTGATTCAAGATAATGCCCAATGTGACATTTCTTCTTTTAGACCGACGAGCGAGTATCTTGTGTTTAAACCGACAGATGAAAGTTTAGGAAGAAACATTGTGGTTATACCCACAGAGGAATTGTATACCCACGATGGTTACATCAAAGAACACCCCGCAGTAACATATTGGCGTCATCAACAAAGCGGCTATCACGAGCCAAACGTAATCATGGAGGAACTGATGGAGAGTAAGAAAATTGAAAACTCCAGAACAGGAAAACTCCATAACGCCTGCATGCGGTATCTGATCCTGGTTGAAAGTGAAAATGGGGAGATTAGCATTCGACATTATGGCGGCTATTGGCGCCTGACACCGCATCCTGTTGAGGATGCTGATCTTACCAAACGATTTGTTGCTAATTACTCTACTGGCGCAATCCCAGAAGCCGTTTCTCCTGCCGATCTGGAGATAGCAAGGAAGAGTATTGATCAGTTTATTCCAATCCTCTATCGGCGCATGCTTCGCTTGCCGCTCAACGAAAAGCCCGATGACTTGCCGATAGAAGCCTACTGTTACTAAAAATTTAAAAATCATCTCTCTTTCTGTGATTTTATACGGCTGTGGTCTAACGGCATGATCCGAGCTTCCC
>JACQNF010000058.1 GCA_016203215.1 Candidatus Woesearchaeota archaeon | reverse complement strand
GGGCCGCCAGTTCCGCGGGGGGTTACAATACCATTCAAGAAGAAGGAAGTGCCCTCACCCAACGGACAACTTTAAATTTTGCGGGAAATTTACTTACTGGTTCCGATAGCGGAGGCATTACGGTAGTGCAAGCCGGTAAGAATGCCGCGGGCACCGATCTGTTTGGTTTTGGGAATACCGCCCCGCATTTGACCCTGGGGCGTATTGGTCATACGGTCGAATTGCAAGAAACCGTTAATGTATCTGGGGTGTTATCGGTTAGTGGGATTCTTAACACGTCTGGATATATTGCGTTTACTCAAACATTGGCAACGGGAGGGAATAGCCTCCTTGGGATTGTGCCCGAACGGATGGGGAATGAAGGACGAGATACGAATAGTAACCAATTGAGTTTTTGGACAGAGGGAACAAAACGGGTGAGTATTGGATTGGACTACCAAAACAAAGGGGATAGTAGTGTGGACGTCCGGACTGGGGGTCTCAGTGTCTCAGGGCATTTGTCGACCTCTGGGTATTTAGCGTTTACGCAAGGTACGGGCACTAATTACATTTCGACCGTGGGAGGTCTGGGTGCGGATAATAATGCGATAGGGCTCATTGCTAGTAATGCGATTGGCACAATTTTGAATGGAACTGAAAAAGCTCGTTTTGATAACGACGGGCTTCGAATTATTAATGGCGGGGTCACGCTAAGTGGTACGCACACGATTTTGGCGGGTTCCTATGGGATCGGACGAAGTGCGACCAATCGGATCTCCATTATTACGAACGGATCGGAAGAAGTGTATTTGTCTACTGATGCCATTATGAGATTTGAAAAATCTTATAAAATTACGGCGAATGCCAGTAGTTTTACTATGGTGGTGGGCGCAGGGATCGATTGGGGTGGGGGGGATGATTGTTATACGCAATATTATGCAGGCGCGCATGCGACCGTTCCTTCGGTCATGGCTTTAGTTTGCGCGAATCGTAATGCCAATGCACGGATCCGATTTTATTTCGGTAGTCAAACTGATGCCAATGAAGCTTTGGCGATTGACAAACAACAAAATCTCTATCTTCGTCATGGGCATATCTCGACCTCGGGACATATTTCCGCATCGGGCTATTTAACCTTTAGCGCAGCGGCCCCGATCGGGGTTGAAACCGTTGGATTAGGACGTTCAACCACAGATGGCGTTGCTATTTTTTCCAGTGGCGTCGAAGCCGCACGATTTGATCAAGCGACTTCTGCGGGGGAAACACGTTTTATGATTTACGATGTGGATAATGCAACCCTTGAACGGGTGACGGTGGGCGCCCCCGACAGTGGAGGCACTGGTAAAAAATTGCTTTGTATTAACAACTAACCATTCAAAACTAAGGAGGCTTTCATGCCCAATATAACGATTGAATTAACCGACGCCGAAGTGTTGGTGGCGAAACAAATCATGGGGAATGATTCTATTGCGCTATGGGCTCAAAAATGTCTTAAAATCCATTTGCGCGACACGATCAATACTTTGGCTCAGGCCGAATTAAACGAACGACAGAAAACCGACACGACCATGAGTAATGAAGCTCTTGCGCAAGCCTATCTTAAACGAAAATAAAGATTCTGTGAATTTCGTTGCTCTCTCTCTCTCTCCATATCGACGAACAGCTAAATATATACAGTCGGAGCCAATTTGACCAACGGCCAAGCGCTTCTGCAGTTGTTATAACATTTTTTTTCAATAATTAAATCATGCAACCTGTCTTTGTAATCAATCAGGGAAACTTTGCCAATCAAACAACCCTGAGTGGGATTAAGGCCCAGACGGATCTCCTGACATTTACGGGCAATCAGTTAAATACTTCGACAACCGTATCTGTTACCTCTTCCGTCTCAGGTCAACAGCCTATGGCACAAAGCCAGTCTATGGTATTGGCTTCGGATCATCTGGCGATTGAGATGTCTGGCGTAGTCAATCAAGGTAATCCGGGAAATGATCCGTGGTTGGCACGGCCTCAATTTAGTACCCGCACCGATTATTATACCGCCGTTGCCACGGGTGTCAGCGTAAATGTTGCGAATAATCCCATGAAATGTTTTTCCATGCAGATTAAAGGCTCGGGTGTTTCGGCTAATGCGTGGGAAGTGAGATTGGAGGGGTCGCTTGACGGAAATAATTATGCCTCAATCTTACAACATACCAATACGACCGGAGACGGAGAGGTGTTATATACCGGCGCGTCGTTGCATCCTAGCTTATATTTTCGCAGTCGCGTGGTCTCTTTGAATTTAGGTTCAGCGGCACAAATTGCTGTAACGATTTTAGGTCAGGGCTAAACATGGCTGTTCAGCAGCTCTATAACCAACCCATTCCGTCGGGCGTACCCGTGCCTACCATATTGATGGCAACCGAAGCCACGCTCAGTGGACTCAAGTTGCAAACCGAGCAACTCACAATTATTTCTTCGGGCATCAATGTAAATACTGTCAATTTGTCGGCGCTCACGGTCTCTGGCTTGCTAGGCCCCTCGGGGTACAAAGTAGAAGTCACGCCAGAGCATGAAGCCATGACATCCGATCATCGCCTGTGGGTGTCCATGGGACGTATTCCGGACCCAGCCTTTATCCATAGTGTTAGTCCGGGGATCACGGTCGCTTCTGGGGCGTTAACGGAGAATCCGATATTACTCATAACGAACCCTTCGACCTCTACGAAAAATTTATATTTCTTGTCTCGTCAGTTTGGTCTGGCGTACGCTAATTGTTTCTCAACAATGAGCATGTATTTTGATCCTGTCGTCACGCAAACGGGTCTCCCTTTGGATATCGTGCACGCCCGACAGCAAGGGGCGACGAATTCAGCAATGGCTTGCAATAAACAACCCATGGTTTCAAGCCTTGGTAATCTCTATGATACCAACGTTTTATTCCAGGGTTCTTCGACTACGCCCTTGTGGGACGGGGGCCATGTGATGTTAGAGCCTGGTCATGCGATGCTCGTAACGGCCAATCCCACGACGGCCAATCGAGCCGTCTATGTCACCGTCAAATGGTTTGAATTATAATCAAAATAATTCTTGGCAATCACCAACAAACGTGCTATAATATGACGCGGTTAGTTTATCTGTGGACATCTTATCTCTGGAGGAAAACATACTATGATTATTAATCATTTAAATTGGCTTTCAGTTAGTGGACTTAAAAACTATGCCCAAAGCAATAACCTGAATGTACAACGCGAAGATATTGGGTACGCGTGGCAAGTATTTGTCATGGACGATGGGGTAGCTCATGAGACGATCATTGTCAAAGATGGAGGCGCCGAGGAAACAGATTTTAATAGTTCGTACCCATCCCTCAGTGGCGTGGCTGGCAAAGAGACGCAAATTAGCGCATATCTTAGCGGGATTCAAAATGCTACCAATCAATTTACCTTTACGGGAAATAATCTTAACACCAATGCCACGGTCAACATTAGTTCTTCCGTATCTGGTCAACAACCCTCGAGCCAAAGCCAGTCTGTGGTGCTTGCCTCGGATCATGGCTCCATTACCATTACTGGTCAAGTTGCTTTGGGTGCCACCACGGTGGGTGTATCGGGGATTGATGTCAATCTCTCAACAAGAAGTTCTGACGCCACTCTCTTGTCTGGTATTCAATTACAGATTAGCGCGGATCAGGGGAAAGTGTTTAATGTGTGTACCGACGAAACATTAATCGTCACAGCGAATACCAATAATCCATTTTTATTGGTAGTTAATCCTGCGACTTCAACGAAAATTTTTAAAATGCTCGATCGTAATTACAATGTTTTTACCAAAGACGCCGAAGTAAAATTTCGACTTCAGTTGGATCCCACGGTCACTACAAGCGGTACATCATTGAATATTACCAATCTCAAACAAAATGGCACTAGTGTTGGTTATGCCTACGTGGGCCCTACCGTAACGTCTTCTGGGACATTGCTGGATTTGAGATATGTTAATGACAACGCATTGCAGGATCATCACGATAATGGTTGGATTCAATTAACGCCAGGACATTCATGGCTCATTATGGCTAATCCTGAAGCTGGGAATCGTCTAATTTCCGCAGATATGAAATGGGCAGAATTATAAGAAATTTTGCATGCGTACGGATCCTTGGCAGATTGAAACCCGACAAATTGCTGAGGCGGAACTTACCCAGGCACTTTCTACGGCATTTCCTGTTCGCCATTTTTGCCTCTCCTGTCGTCATTTTCAACACGATTGTCATAAAGCCAGTCCCTTCATGCAAGTGTGTTATCACTGACAACCTCTTGACAAATCAACTGCCACAGAGTAGAATAGGTTCATGACGTCGACAGACACGCAACGTTGCGAAATCTGCAAAGGCAGTCTGGTGTTGGGAGAAGAGGTGGTGCAGATTCATCTCAATGGCAATCCTCACACCCTCTGTTGGGGTTGTGCCACTGATTGGAATACCTTAAGTCTTCAAGCTTTACAATATCTCATTACGCGGCGCGATCATCGCAGTACCATGTTAGAGTCTTGGATGTCGCCGTCGCCCATCACACCCACAAACAATCCCAAGTCTCTTCAGATCATTGTGCAGGTATTGGTGGGTCTCTTAATTGTTGGGGCGTTAGGATTTTTTCTCTCTCAATGAAAGCGATTTCGGTTTCGCAATTACGCAAATACGAGGCGTGCCCTCGTCAATACGAACAACATTATATTCTCCAGAAACCCGAAGAAACCAGTTTTCATTCGGTGTTTGGCACCTTAGTGCACGCGGCTTTGGAAGCATATCATGCTCATCCAGAGCGCCATCTCTTAGATTGCTATCGTGAAGAATTTAAGAAGCCAGAATATCGCGTGTTAGATGCGGGGTTGTATGAAAAAGGACAGGTCATGTTGCAAGAATATCTTTTGGATACCCAAGGGGTCACTCCCCCCAATATTTTGAATCTGGAAGAACGGGTAGAATTGACATTGCCCAATGGCGTCCCCGTGATTGGCGTCATTGATCGCATTGACAAGATTGATGACGAGACGATTGCGGTGGTAGATTACAAAACCGGGGCGTCGAGTTTTCCCACGTCCTACGAACTCGAAACCGACGAACAGCTTTCGATGTATGATGTCATGGCCCGACAATTACATCCGTGGGCGAAGACGGTCTTACTGAGATTACATTATTTTCAAGGCCCCAAACTCACGACTCAGCGCAAACCTCATCAGCGAGAAGCGTTTTTGGATTATGTGGCCACTCTGTACCAGGAAATGATCACCTCAACGATCTTTCCTCCGCGCTTGAATTCCTACTGTGGTTATTGCACCTATCGCAAAGATTGTCCAGCCTATCAATTGACCCTACAAGAATCTGTCAGTGAGTCGGTCCAAGGTTTGGCGACGGTGGAAGAAAAGATCGTGCGTCCGCTTGCGTTTCAATTGCCCGACGATTTACCAAAGCTAGCGGGACTCTTAGAACAAGTCCAATACAAACGGAAGATTTTGGAGCGAGTCGAAAAAGATTGTAAGGCTGTCATGAAAGATTATATGGAGAATACTCAACAACAAGCAGTCGAAACCGAAGATCGGGTGATTACGTTGTCGCAACGGGAATATACCTATCTGAATCCGCACGTGGCCCATGACGTGCTCGGCGCCTCCGTATTTTTTGGACTCGCTACAGTGCCGAAAGAAAAAGTAGAGGAATATTTACAAGAGGTCCGATTAGCGGGACGAGCCGAAGAGGCCGCTCGGATGGAGCTCGCGCTTCAGCAAAGCACCACCTCGAGTTTTACGCAAGCCAGTCTTAAGGTCAGTAAAATCAAGCGAGTGGCGAAAATCACGAAGGCCAAGGGCAAGAAAGCGCTTGACACTGGCGAAAAGGTATGATACAATAACGAAGATGTCAGAGTCCAAAGGAGAGACCCCCACCATGACGATGCAAGTAATTCACGCGAAGCTGAAAGAACCGTTTTTGGATAGTGATTTGGATGTCACGCGCCACAATTTTGACGGCCAAGAAAAAACACTCACCTACATCAATATTTATAAGGTCCTTGAGCGTTGGAATAGTACCT
>JACQNF010000062.1 GCA_016203215.1 Candidatus Woesearchaeota archaeon | reverse complement strand
CTTTTAGTATGTTTTCCTCTTCCGTCTCTTCAAAAGTGCGGCGATAACCCCTGCGGCCAATGCCCCCACCACAAATCCCTTAAACTGCAATTGAAAATCATGCGTCTTGATAAATGCAGGCAAGAATGTTTTTTCAGGGAAGTACATGCTTAAATCACTCATCTCCAAAGCATCCTCTAAGTATAAAAGAGCATTAAACTGATCTTTCTCCTGAAGCGAAACAGCGTACTTATAGTAAGAATACCCCAAGATCGGAAAAATTCCTTCCGCGCTATTTTCGGAGATGACTCGTTCTACCGTCCTTCGTTTGCTTTCCAACAACTGCGGGATCGCCTGCTCGTTTACACCCAAAGAACTGACGACTGCATTTGCCATCGCTTTTGCCTGCGCTGCCGTGATCAAACAGAGAACATAATCATTTTTCTCCCAGCTCTTACGGGCGCCGTTAATCTTTTCCTGAACATGCTGAACTTGAGGACCAAGGAAGAAAGCAGCATATTGATACCGTTCTTCACTCTCCATGATTTTCTCTTGGCACGACTGATCTAAACTTTCTGCATCGAAGACAAACTTCTTTCCTTCCATCGTAAAGAACTGAAACCACGCAACCGCTGAATAAAAACGCTCTTCAGCATATGCTAAGATGGATCTCAGTTCTCGTACATCGAGAGGATGGTCGCTGCTTTGGATACGTTCAAATTGATTCCGCACATCCTGCAGCCTCTCTTTGACTACCATTGACGTCTGCAACGCAGAAATGGTCTCGACGGGCATCTTTTCCACCTTTTCTTCCAAGAGCGCAGTTTTCTGTTTGAGAAGAGCGTAGAGTTGCATCAACTGCGGCTTTGAAAGATTCTGTTGATGATATTGAAAAGTCCTGAGAAGAATATCATTGCTAAAACAGAAACTTGCTGCAGAATAATAATCGCCAGCGAGAGAGGCGTTTGTTGCCGAACTATTGCGAGATTCAAATGTTTTTTTTGTCTCTTCATCGAATATAAATCCTTCCTCGTGAATCTGTTGGAACAAATCTCGGGAACGATTACAGAGCGCATCTTGCAGTCCTTTCATAATGTGGGCATATTCTTTGTTTTCAATGACAATCGTATCTTTGTGATCCAAATCGACGCCCGTGATTTCATAGACAGCAGTGTCAAGATCCACCACCTCAACGACATCAATTTGTAACTTTTCTTTCCCGTATATCCGAAGATTAGAATAATTCTGGGTACGATTTGCCACGAGTGAAATAGATGCATTGGAGAGCGTCCGTTCAGCCAGACTCTGATTCGCCGTCCCTAGAGGAATTAACACTCGCTTCAATCCCGATTGTGCAGCAGCCTCTAATTTTTCTTTAACCCCACCGACGGGACCAATTACTCCACCAGAGTTAATCGTTCCAGTGATTGTCGTTTCTTTGGAATAAGGTAAATCCAGAACCGCGATTGTCGTAAGAACAGCGAGAGCAGCGCCAGCAGATGGCCCTCCTATGATTGTGGATTTGGCTTTGATCGTATAGATGAAATCATATCTCTCGCAATCGAGCTTAAAATGACTGCAGGCAATTTCCTTGGCAAACCTCGTCGAGATCTGCGTATCTAATTTCGTCAATGGAAATGTCTCTAAGAAAACTCTCCCGCTCCCTTCTTTTAATTCCAAGTACAGGTCGGCATCACTTCCTTGATAACCTTCTTCTTCCTCTTGTACTGCGAGAAGCTTAAGATGGTACTGCTGCGTCTGAGCGCTTGAAAAAAAAGGTGTGATAACGCAGAGGAGACAGAAAAATATCATCCAAAACCGTCTTGTATCCATGTATCCTCAGCAAAGGCCTGACTTCGTTATAAAACTTGTGATGGTGAGTTAGAATTTAGTTCGCTGTCACGACGGGCAATGACAAGGTGTCTGTCATGAATCAACGAGAATCAACGATCAAGGAGATGCCAGCCGCCATATCCTCCCGCATCATCCGCTTTCCAGACCGTAAATTCGAGTCCTGAAGAAGGGGGATTCGACGCGGAAGTAGAAACAACGTCTACAATTTCGAGCCGGTATTCTTTACCCGTCGCATTTCCATAGTTCTTAACACTGACTTCTTGGACCTTCACCCTGTAAACGTCTCCAGACTCGTGATAGTACTTAATGTCACCAGCATTGATTGGTTTCATAAACAAAAAAGGGAATCATTTCTTTAAATAGATTATTCAAGTAGAACATACTGTTTACAACATGCCTTCGCAGAGCACAAGGTTTATAATTTCGCTCGACTTCATCATCCCAAAAAGAGATGAAAAAGCACCACCATAAACGACAGACCATCGGCATAGCTCTCGGCGCAGGAGGGGCAAAAGGATTTGTCCACCTCGGTGTTCTCAAGGTACTGCACAAACACAAACTCTATCCAGACTATATCGCTGGTACGTCGATGGGTGCGGTTATTGCCGCCGCCTATGCCGCCGGAAGAACACCGTTAGAGATCGAAGAGTTCATGAAGCACACCTCGTGGCAAAATGTCATCGATTTCACAGTTCCAAAATCAGGTCTTCTCGCGGGACGACGAGTCAACCACTACTTAGAAGAGCTTGTCCTTCATAAAAAAATTCAGCACACGCGTATTCCTCTCCGCATCGTCTCCTACAACTTAACAAAAAGAAAACAATTCATTTTTGAACGAGGAGAAATAACCAACGCCCTCCGCGCGTCAATCTCCATCCCCGGAATTTTTCAACCATATCATCACAACAACGAACAGTATGTTGATGGCGCTCTCGCGAATCCAACGCCGTACGATGTTGTCAGGAAAATGGGAGCAGACATTATTCTTGCAGTCGATACCACCACGCCTTTCCCGAAAGAAAGCCGAAAAGCGCTTACACGAGAAGAGTCTTTCTTGAGTACGATCAAAGAGAGATTCATCCGAGAAGAAGTTCAGTTCTTAGGAGTCGTCCTCTTTCCAGAACGTTGGCCGGCAGCGATCCGGAAAACTCTTCGCTGGCTGCTCAGAACAATATTCTATCCCTCCCGCGTTCTGCGCATGCTTGCAGGAAGAGAGCTGTTTCCCATCGCCAAAACAATGTACGAATCGATGAATATCCTTCAAGACAACCTTGCTAAAGAACGCTTAGCACAAGCAAAAGATTGCATCATTATCACACCAAGAATTGATGGCTTACAATGGTCTGACTTTAATAAAATCGACCAGTTCATCAAAATGGGAGAAGAAGCGACGGAAAAGATCATTCCTGAATTGAAAAAGAGATTACGAGAGTGAATTCGCTTCATCCCAAAGCCGTTCAGCAGAAACTTGCTCTCCTTGGGAGAGATACGCAATACTGATCTCGACGAAAAGCTGACCTCGTATTCTCGTAGACACCCGCGCATCACGCGCAACACGTTCTGCATCGGGGAGACGCTTTCGTACAAAAGAAACCGAAGAAACACTGCCAAGAAAGGGATCATCGTGCTCGAGGAGGATAGGTTCATTTCGCCCAGGGCTTTGTACCAAGGATAATTCTCTGTCTGCAATGTAATGGCGAGCCAAGCGAACTAGATCCCCTTCAGCAAGAAGAGGAAAATAGGATTCTAATGCAGATGAAGGAGCTTTCGCAAGATACTCTCTCGTCAAAGAGGTGGCGTGCTCTTGCGCCGAAGGAGAAAGACAACCTTGCAAACGGAGAACTTCTTCTACGTCAGTTTGGTGGATTTTTTCGACAATACAATCTAAGCGAAGAGCATCTTTGTAGAGGGATCCAAGCTCCCGTAAGGTGGTATTCTCTTGAAAACTGTTTTCATCGCGGACAAGATCTCGAAAAGAGTCATACGATTTCAAGAAATAAGAATCATGATCTTTAAGAGTAGATACCAGCTCGAGTTCTGAGGATCTTCCTACGGCGTAGCTTATACCAAATGAGGAAGCAAGCGCGGCGGCAAGCGAACCGAAGAACGCAAATTCGTGGTCGAGAGGAGATTCGTTCCAAAACATTCCGGCGACGATTGCCGTGGAGATAAAACTAGAGGGAACAAAAAGAGTACGAAAATTCTTCTTGCCTACTTCGCGTACTTCCTGCGTTTGCACTGTTTGAATGTAATCTAACCCAAGAGATCTTTTGTCCATGGAGAAGAAAAAACAGAAGCACTTTATAAATATTTAGTCCCGAGAGAGTGGCACCACTAAAACGTTATTCCGATCTCTCAACTTTCCGAATCTTCCCCATCTCTTTATATTTTACGTGAACCTTCTTCCCCGTCTTCAGGTGCTGGAGAATAATTTCCTTGCCGAGGGTGACAACTTGATATTCTTCCCCACTACGTTGAACAACGTCATTCCGCTGAAATGGCGCTTGGCGGAATAAAACAGTAAGGCGATACAAATCACGATCTTTCTTCTTCGTGTGCAGTTTTGCCGTAATGAGCAACTCGCCGCCGTATTTCTCCTGTAATTTCT
>JACQNF010000061.1 GCA_016203215.1 Candidatus Woesearchaeota archaeon | reverse complement strand
CCTAGCCCCGATGCTTCATCCGTGTAACAATCTAAAATCGTGTAGTGCATGTTGATCTTTCTCAGGTTCGTTTTTAGGACTATACTTTAAATTACTTTCTTCTCCCATATCTAGTTTTCAGAACAACAACGTTTTTAAGAACAATTTGTTAAGGTCCATTTTGAAAAAAGCGGGTATGCGATGGTCTACAAAATTTGTCTTTCTGCAACACAGGGAACAGGCAAGACGACGCTTGCGACTCTTGTTGCCGGTGAATTAAGACGACGTACGGTAGAAACACGAACTCTTCCTGAGATGTCGACATTAGCGCGCGAGAAAGGGTTGCCGATCAACGAACAGACATCCCGTGAAACCCAGTTGTGGATTCTCTATGCACAGTTTGCGGAGGAACTGACGTATCATGCGCGAACGGCCCCTCCTCGATACGATGTGATCATCTGCGATCGAGGAGTAGACAATTACTGTTACTTGGAACGGCGTTTTGGCCGAGATGAACAGGCGCTCCGGCTAGTCCAAGGACACCTCTTGAAATATCCCTACAATCAAATCTACGTTCTCCCTATCATTACAGACGATCTTCCTGAAGGAGAAGGTGTACGTTCGACTAATCATCAGTTTCAGCAAGAGATGGATGCTCATATTCGTCGGTTCTTTCAGGAACAACGTATCTCCTATGTTGATCTCCCTAAACCTCAAAGCACCGATCACTTCCGAGAGGAATGGGTCCGGACGATTGTCAATCAAACATTAATTGATCTTGGAAAAGAGCATCTTCAGATGAGGTAACGATGGCAAAGTTTGTAATCTTAGTTGAAGGGACGATCTGTGCGGGAAAAACAGAATTCGTGAGGTATCTTGAACAGAACAAAGATGCTTTTCAACCGTTTCTTACAGATGGAGAACCCGTCGTCACGATCCCGGAATTTATTGATCATCAGGCATTGGAATTATTCTGTCACGATATGCGGCGGTATGCGAATATCTTTGAGAAAAGCTGTTTGACTGGACGACAAGTCCGGCAGATGAAAGCGAAAGAGGGAGAGGGCATTTATGTTTTTGACCGTGGGATGATTGGCGGTGCCGAGACGTTTGCCAAGAATTCATTTCAAGATGGTTTTTTTACCCACGCTGCTTATCAGGGTTACCTTACCGACTTAAAAGACAGTCTTGATCAGCTTGACCGCACGCAGCAGCAGTCTTGGCTCGAGCAATTGATCGTCTATTTACGGGTTGCAGATATTCATGTTCTCCAAGAACGTCAACGTCAACGGAATACGAAAGGAGAGGTCTATTCCGAAGGGTATCTTGAACGCGTGAATCAACTCTATGAGGAATATATCTCCAATGCTGATTCAGTATATGCGAATTATGGTGTTCGCGCTCCGCGGGTGTTGACTATTGATGCGAGTCTTGATTTTCGTCGATATCCACAGTATCACGAGAGCATTATCGAACAAATTATTGAAAATATGAAAGAGATGAATATCCATGGACGCTAAGACGTGCTTGCAGGAATATCTTCATCAGTATCCGATGATCATCACTATTGCAGGTAACATCGGGCTGGGAAAGACGACAACGGCTGAGGCGCTTGCGAGTGATTTGGAAATTGCTATCTCTCGGGAACTCGATAACAACGTCCTAGACCAAGACCTGCTTTGGAAATTTGTTCAAGCACCGACAGAAGAAAAGCCATATCATTGCAACGTTCTTCAAGAAGATTTGTGTTATCGGCGCCTGGAAGCGCGACGTGAACAGTGGCTGAGAGGAAAAACGTTTATCGAAGATCGCGCGCCGGAGGAAGATCCGATCATTTTTCACCAGCACTTTTTAAATCGAGGATATCTCACTCCCGAGCAGTATGGCAGTTTACAGCAGCTCTGGAAAGCACAGGGAGGGAAGACGCCGATTTCAGAAGTGATGTTGATGTTGCATGGTTCTGCTGCTCTCGCTCGGAGCGGGATCGAGCAGCGAGGTCGGCCGGGCGAGTTAGATGCTTGGCAGGAACAGCGTGACTTGGTGCCGTTGGCAGAGCTGTATCGTGGGTTTCCGACAGCCGTGGAGCGCTATGGATTACATCGTGGTGTGATTGTACAGGTTGACCGGGAGAGTATCGATCCGTTGCAGGAATTACATCGGGAGGCTCTCTACACTGAGATCTTGGGAAGTTTGCGCACACGGGGACGGCTCTGTGGAAAATCTTGACAAAGTCGCCACCGGCCGCAGAATGTGTGCCGCTCTCGCAGTAAATTAATCGATGAGCGGCACCAATAACTATCGTCAATCGCAGTTCACGCACAGAAAAGCAGAAATCCCTCTTTAGGAGGGATTCTTTCTCCTGCTTTTCTGGCGCAAAACACTGTGTGTTTGCACAAAAGGCTTTTGCCTTTTTGCGTCACAGAAATTCGCGCAGAGGCGAATTTCTCATGACATTCTGTCTCTTGGCCGCGGCGGCTACTTTTCCCGCAGAGGCTACGGGGACGTAACGTTTAAAAAGAAGCTGTTATTCTGCTCCTCACAAGGCCCCTTAGCTTAGTTCGGTGGAGCGCACGTTCCTTTGGATGCGACACTGATATCGCGCTAAGCAGTCATCGTGAGGTCCCCAGTTCAAATCTGAAACTCCGTTTTCAGAGAACGAAGTTTCGCTGAATGTCTGGGAGGGGCCACTTTGTTTTCCAATTTTCCGAACAAATTCTTTTAAAGTAGTCCTCAAAATAAGAAGTCATGTTTTCAAGAAAAAGAATTGGAGGACGTACGCTCACGTCATTCACTCAGGGGACCATGATTCAACGTATTGGAGCAGGCGAGTATGGGGCAGTGTACCGCTTGACAGAAGATCTTGCGGGAAAGGTTATCCATCCGTTTCGGCATGAAGGGGGTTTTGGGTATACGAGAATTACCGTTGAGGAAGCCTATCACCAACTTCATCATGAGGAAGAAATGTTGACGGCGATGTGTCAGGAAAAAATCGCTGTTCCGGAACCAGAAGGAATTTACTTGTTAAATACCACTTTTGGAGGAAACCCTACGAGATCAACTCTTTTCTCTTTTCGCCGACCTGCTCTCATGATGGAATACATTGCAGGAACAAAGATTAGTGATCTTGTCGATGATGAATTCCGTCACGCTTCTGAACTCTACGTGGAGGAGAAAGGGAGAGCGATGAACAAAGGTTTTATCTGTCTAGATACAAATCTTGATAACGGGATTTATCAACGAGAACGAAATCGTGTGGTGATTGTCGACATGGGGCTTTGGGAAAGAGGGTGAGTGGCCCCACCGTGACCTTCACGAATATCGCATCAAAATTCTTTTGCACGACATCCTGTTTTGAACACGGGCGCTCTGGCTCACTTCGTACACTCATGATTTTTGTCGTTTGTGTCATGAGCGGTCATATAAGACCAGCGCTCTGATTTCCCAAAGGCGGCAGAAGCCATTCCTCTTGCCAGGCTGAGCTATGGGGCCAGAAGGACAAGAAGGCTCATTCTTTAAAAGATTTTCTTTGGGGGACACTGTTAACTTATAGTTGGACGCGTCAGCCGTCACCAAGACCAACGTTTACGAATGTAAACTAGGTCGACGCTGGGGGCTTGGGGGTTGCCCCATTCGGGGTGAGCCGTAGCATCCAACTCAATGATTAATTAACGGTGTCCTTTTGGGCAATAGGGCCAGAGTATCTACTTTGAAATAATTACAAAGATATATAAACCAAAAAAAGAAGAGAGATAATGCGAGGTCTTCCCTAAAAAAGAGGTATTCATGAATCTAAATCAAGTTAAGAAGCTGATGGAACGGAAGAAAACGTCCCAGAAAGGAGAGAATGGGTACGCGTTTATCATCGGCGGTTCGGAGGAAGACGTTGGCAGTGTGGCGTTAGCCGGTCTTGCAGCGCTTCGTGCTGGTTGCGATGTTGTGACTATTGCTGGACCTGAAAAAGTAGCGTGGACTGTTAATCGTTATACTCCAGACTTACTCACGCAAAAGATAAAATCGGCGGCGTGGACAGTGAAGCTTGCGAAGGAGATGGTCAAGCAGGCGGAACGTTTTGATGCTGTGCTGATTGGTGTTGGTCTTACAAGGAAAGCAGACAAATTCTGCCACTATTTTATTCGTAAATCTCCTCGTCCAAAAGTTATAGATGCCGGAGCGTTAAAAGGGCTCTCGTTTAAAGATTTTCAAAATTCCATCCTTACTCCGAATGAAAATGAATTGGAGATGATGTTGATCAACAGTAGCAAGGAATTCCTCTTGCCAAAATTGCGAGAAGCAAACATCAAAGAGAAAGCTGAAATTCTGCAAGGGAACTTGCGTTATTTCCTTCAGAATGATAATGTTCTCCTCGTCAAAGGCGCAACGGATATCATTATCTCTAAGAATAAAATCGCTTTTAATCGTACGGGGAACCAAGGGATGACAAAGCAGGGTACGGGAGATGTCTTAGCCGGCCTGACCGTCGGATTCCTTGCCAAGAGTCAAGATATGTTTAAGAGTGCTGTTGCTGCTTCGTTCATCAACGGCTTTGTTGGCGATCTTTTGCTCAAGGAGCGGAAAGGATATTCTTTTATTGCATCGGATATTATTGGGGATTTGCAGAAGATTCAAAGTCTTGAGAAAAAAGGAAAGCGGTAGCTACAACGAACTAAATCAACAAAATCCCATAATTTTTATATAACAAAATAATATTCTTTCAATCATGAATCTTTTCTGGAAGAGGGTACGACGTGTAAACGCGGCATTAATTCCTTATTCTTTGATTATTCTTGCTGGAATCATAATCTATGATCTCTTTTTTCACGTAGACGATCCTCGCGTAAATACTGTCGTGGCAATTTTTGATGGGTTATTTATTGCTAATTTTGCGATTGATCTGGTT
>JACQNF010000007.1 GCA_016203215.1 Candidatus Woesearchaeota archaeon | reverse complement strand
GTACGTGTTGAAAAAGAATGGAAAGTAGTCGCTGATTTTTCTCAATTGCTTCGTTCAGCGCGAGAGAAGCGTAATCTCAGCCAGCAAGATTTTGCTGTTTTCTTGCAAGAAAAAGAGAGTGTGGTCAAGAAGTGGGAAGCAGGATCAGTAAAGCCCAGTTTGGAGTCGGCACAAAAATTGGAACGAGTTTTAGGCACTTCTCTCGTTATCGAAGATGATTCTCTGGTTTCATCATCTCTTCCTTCCCGGAAGTCAGATGAACTAACGCTTGGTGACGTGATGAATGTGAAGAAATGAATGTTAACCAACTTATTTTTTTGAGTCACACCATCAACGTCAGAAAGAACGTCACTACGCCCAGAATAATCCCCCCCGCAACGTCCTCCCAGTCGTGTTTCTTCAGATAGACGCGTGAATAGATGATCAGGAATGAAAATCCGACGAGAACTGTGGCGACCAAATTATTCTGGATGAAATTTAATACGATCAGAACAAGCGCAACTGTCCGAGCAGTATGCAGGCTCGGAAAGGACGAGGCATCTAGCTTTTCGAAAAAGTTGGAATAGGTCTGTTTGTGCGGTCGATCCTTAAAGTACACTGCGCGGATGAGGATGGTGACCATCAGCGTGAACAGGAACGCAAAGAACAACAGCCACGATAATCTTTGTTCGCCAAGTGAGAACAAGAAAAGTATCAGGAAAGAGTGGAAAACAAAACCACCTAGTGCTGTAATATCTCTCAAGAGCGTGTCCACGTGTTTTTTGAACTGAAATTCTTTCATAGTCATACAAACAGAGGGATGTAGATGATTGCTGATGTTGTCAGTATCCACAGCATCATTCCTACTACAAAGCTGCGGTCATTAATACATTTTTCGGGATTGCGGGCAATTGGTGAAGCGCTGGTGATAAAATAATAAAAGCGGAAAATAGTAAACAACGCAAACGGCAAGGTTGCGATGAGCAGCGGATGTTCGCTTAAGAACGAGTATAGCGCATAGGAAAGGATAAGCAACGTGATAGAAACAGTCATCAAGGCGCGGGTTATCTCCAGGGTATACTCTTCCAATACTTTTTTCGTCGCTCCAGCATCATCGCGGAGGAAGAGAAGATCGCTGTGCCGCTTTCCTGCTGCGAGGAAGAGGGCAAGGAAGAATGGAACAAGGATAAGCCATGGTGAGACGAAGACGTTTATCGCGACAGCTCCAATGATTGCACGGAGGACAAAGAGTGTGGAGATCGTGATGATGTCTGCAAAGATGATTCTCTTTAAGAAAAACGTGTATGCAAAAGAGACTGCCACGAAGATACCCACGATGCTTCCGAAGAGGATGCCCTTCTGTGCAGCAAGAATAAACCCGATGCTGAACAAGAGTATACTGAGGGTTATCGCGGTGGACGGGGAAATCATCCCTGCCGCTAATGGCCGCGTTCTCTTCTCGGGATGCAATTGGTCTTGTGTACGATCTTTCACATCATTGACGATGTATCCTGCAGAAGAGATTAGCGACAGCGAGAGGAATGCGATTAACGCTTGCTCCAGTGCCGTGAGATTCAGACCGTTTCCGGAAAAGAAGACTGCTAAGAAAACGACACCATTCTTATACCATTGGTGAAGACGCAGCAACCGTGGCAAGGCGCGGACAGCTTGTATCCTCCTGTTCATCTTGGTACCTCTTCCAAAGATATTTTCAGCAAACGGGTAGTACATTCTTTACTTATTTTGGTATAGAGAAGCTCATTTTCAGTAATGATTGTGGAAATGACGTCTTTTCGGCGCTCTTCGCAGGCAAGATCATCAGGAGGACAGAGGAGGTCGCAATCGGTGAGTACGATCAGTCCTGCATCTCTTTTTTCATGTTCATAGGTTGCAGCAGCATATTCCATATTTCCCAGGACGATGATTCGCGCATCACTGAATGCAGCGGGAAGAGGATTGCTGGAAAGGATGGGAGCGGATGTCGAGAAGAGCGCAAACTGCTCTGCTAGATCGGAGGGGTACGCTGGTTCTTCGAAAGAGAGCGAGCCGGGGACGAAGACGATGCTGACAATGAAACAGACCGCCACAAATGCTCGTGGACGAACGAACGGTTTTTCCTGCAGCTGGAGCCACGTGTAGATCCGGCGGGCTTCTGCGATCGAAAGCAGTGCAAGATACGGAATGATCACGACGAGATAGCGTGGTTCCTTCCGAGGAACAGTCAGGAAATAGCCGATGGTACCAAGACAGAGAATAGTGAGGAACAGTGAGATAAACTGACTTTTGTTTTGCTTTATTCCCAAGGCCACATTTTTGAGGCAAAGATACACGTGTCCGAAGAAGAGCAGGAACAATGGGTATTTGAGAAAGAAATGAGTGAAATAGTACAGTGCGCCTGTTCCGTATAACCAGGTGGCGGTGGTCACGATCCATGAGCCCGCAGTCAGTGGCAAAAAAGGGTCGCCCAAGTATTTTGCGTTTAAGAAGAAGTAAGGAGCCGCGATCATCCCGAAACCAATCCCGGTTAGCCCCATCTCTTTTACTTTTTCCAGCAATCGTTTATGTCGGAAAAAGATCATCAACAGAAGCAATGGCAGGACGATCCCCTGCGGAAATTTCCCCAGAAACGCCAGGCCGAGGAGAAAGCCAGTCAGGAGTGAAGAACGATTGCTGATGAAGAGATACACTGCCCCTAGCGTGAGCGCCATCGCCAGCGGTTCTGTGAGAATCAATCCGGTGTGCATCAGAAAAACCGGCGTAGCACTGCTGACGGCCGCTGCAAGAAAAGCTGTTTTTTGTTCAAAACCTAGAATCCCAATCTTGTAGGTGAGGATGACGATGATGAGAGAAAAAAACACATCCAAGAGAGGGCCGATGAAGAGAGGCTCGAACCCTATTCTCCAAAAAACCCCCAAGATGAGGGGGTGAAGCGGCGGGCGAAAGACTTCAAAGAGACCAGATTCTCCGGACGACGCAAGAAATTTTCCGATCCCAATGTACACGTAGGAATCCCACCACAACGAGTGCTGGAGCAGTATATATCCTATTCGAATGAGAAGGGAGAACGTGACCAGCACGACAAGAGGATGATTTGTGATCCACTCTTTCTTTCCGAAAATAATGTTCTTCAGAAAACCAGATGATTTCGGGTTCATCTTGGGGCGATCTACATTCAGAGTGGGATTGGTCATGATTGGCATTGTGGTGCTTCACGTAGTGAAGAACAGATGATCTCTTTAATTTCTTCTTTATCTACCACGCCTTCATGTTTTGCCGTATCAATCACCAGTGTTGGAAATGCCGTCACGTTATATTGTGATCGGATGACCTTGGCCATCGGCTCTTTCTGAACCAAATCAAGATTGATGGGAAATACCAGCAGCTTGTCATCAAAGAGATTCTTATAATAGGTCAATATTGTTCCCTGTGCAGCGCAGTCTGCGCACTCTTCAGTGTAAAAATAGAGGATGGGGACAATATCCATACTGCATTTTTGCTTGCTCTCTCGGGCAAGGAGCCAATAGCGTAAATTATCCAGAAGGTAGCGGCGTTCGACGGTTGTTTTCCTCTTGTCGCTGCCTTTTTTACTCTCTTCAAAGGAGATCACGTCGTTCAATGAACTGGAAAGATCGGTGATCGTTTCCTGAAGCGTTGCGGTGAGGACGGGGCAACTATCCTCATTTTGGAATGTCGTGAGAAAAAGATATTGGAGTTGGAGGCTGAGGTAGCGGACTTCTTGGTCTTGATTTACTTGCTGGACAAGACCGTATCGCGCATCTTCGAGAATGAGGCCAAGGGCTAATCCGAGGAAAAAGATCAAGGCAGTAATGATCCCCGCGATGATATACTTGTCTGTGCTGATCGTTCGCCACGATCTATTCTCCGACTTTTGATGTTGTTCTGTCTTTTGTGGTTCTTCCATGGTTTTACCTTCTTAGAGTATCTTTTCCATTGGTATCCTCTTTCATTCTTCTACCATCGTATTTTTTTGCTCCAGGAAAAGCGGCTGAGTGAAATGAGGAGGATCGTCCCCTTGAGGAGATAGTAGCCAAAAAAGTAAGGGATGATCGGAAACCATCCCCACTTGTTGATTGTTTCATGGGCATTTCTGTGTGCCGCGGAGAAGAATATGACTCCGATGAGGGAGAGGAGAATCAGGAAAAAAAGCAAACGGAAATCGAGGAGAAGAAACGTAAAGATGTTTACGTGGGTCTGGTAATGCGCGGCATAATTCAGCAAGTCAAAATGAATGGCGTTCATCTTTCCGAGGAAACGGGCGACGGGGAGGAAGAGATAATATAAAGAGATCGTGATTCCGGCAACAGCAAGGAAATAACCTACGGTATTTTTCGCCATCTGCATCACACCAAAATCACCATATTTTCTGTTCGCGATCATCTCCCGATACTGATGAAGGCAGGCAATACTTCCAAGGTACCACCGGCGGCGTTGGCGGTAAAACGGCTTGAGTTTTGCTGGAGCCGTCGTATAAACATATCCATCAAAGCACTGTTTGATCTTATACTGCTGTAACTGCACGCGGTAGGCTATCTCTTGATCTTCGGTGATGTTTTTCTCATCAAAACCACCAAGGTCACGGATAATCTCTGTCCTATAGATAGAAAACGGTCCTGGGGCGACGTACAGAGAGTGAAGGGTTGCAGTGATCCTGCTGAAGAGAATCATGACTAGATATTCGAGCCACTGAATTTTCTGCAAGACGGTTTTCGGCTCAGCAACCTTCATCGCCGGCGTAATGATTGCGACTCTCGGGTCGTCCTCTTTTTGATAGCTTGCAAGCATCTTCCGAAGCGTTAACGGATGGACGAAGGAGTCTGCGTCTAGGCACGCAAAGAATTCGCCTTGGGCTAGAGCTAATGCTCTATTTAAGGAAGCAGCTTTTCCTCGATTTGGGTGAGAGAGCAGCGTGAAATGTGGCTTGTCAACAATGAATGTCTTAATTGTTTCTTCCGTGCGATCTGTCGAGCCGTCATTGATCACAAACACTTCGAAATGATCGTGAGGATAATCGATCTGTTGAATCGATCGCAACGTCTTTTCAATAGTCTTCTCTTCATTATATGCGGGGACGAGGATTGACACAAAAGGATATGAACGAAGGGTCGTTTCTGTCTTCTCTTTCATGAACACCGTTTTCTTGTCGAAATAGACGAGAAGGAGAAAAACAGCGAAGTATAACGACAGGACGTAACTGATCCACAATACAATTGAAACGAAAAGATTCATTGAAGGCCACTCTCTCACTGGGTGGTGTTGAAACGCCACACCTCGCTCTTTCCAGCGGAATGAAGCATTTTAAATCTTTCGTTCTGAAACAGGAAAAATAGTCCCTGGTCTCGGGGAAGACGTTCCGCAGCGGCGTGGGAAATGTACACATATCCGATGCCATTTTTTTCGAGGAGAGGGAACAGCTGGTGGACATACACGGCAGAGAGGATGAGGTCGTTCTCGTTTTCTTTCTCAGTGTCTTGGTCGCGGTTGGCGAAAAAAGGATTTCTCTGAGCGAAGTAGCGGATGGTTTCTGCATCGTCTGGAAATGATGTGATGAGTGCATCCTTTGGGAGGTAATCGCGCATCCACGTCAGGACAGCAACGTCGTCTGCCGTCGGCCCATCCATCCCTCCGCGAGAGATGTAGGTCAAGGAAGAGAAGAAGATGCCTAAAAACAGGAGGAAGAGAGTGAATTGTTGAAGAGTGGGAAGCTGCCACTGCCTCTGATTGAGATAAAGAATCGCTTGAGTTGCAAAGAAGATAAAGACAATACTAAAATGAAACATTGTTTCTGTATTATAGAGGTATGCTGGAATGAGCAGCGGGAGAAGAATATACGCTCCTGCGTATGTTGTTTTTTGTGGCCAGGTGAGGATGAACCCGAGAATGCCGAGTGCGAAAACGAAGAAACTAATTCCGCTAAATCCTCCAAAATCAGAGATGATGTCCCGGGCAAGCAAAGGGGTGTGAAACGGGCCGAGGATAAACGGTGTGTCTGAGATGACTGCTGTCATCGCTGACGTTGAAATCAAGACGAGAACACAGCTCGCAATAAGGCGTCGCTCTTGCGGTTCTCGCTTCTGAGTCCTAAAAGTATAGATGGTGAACAGTACTACGGTTAGAAGCACACTCCATTGGTCGATGAACGCAATAATCATGCTTGAGAATATGGCACAGTAGCGAACAACTCGTCGGTGATGAAGCAAAAAGAAAAACGAGAGGGTGAGGAGGAACAAGAAAAAGAGGGGAGAAGAGAGGGTGGTTGCGCCTTTAAGAAACGTAGGTGTGAAGATGAGCAGGAACAGGAAGAGAAATGTCTGGAGGGGGCCGAATCCTAATCTGGGGAGGATGTTTCCTGCAAGAAGGAAGGTTGCAATCGCCATCAAAAAGGGGATGGACGCCAAGAGATACCCATTCTGTGTTTCTTCGATAATCGCGAGAGGGAAATAATACGCAGTTTTCCAAGTCATGTCGCGCGCGGCGGCGAGATGATAATAGTTCTCTTCTCCTGAGAGCAACGGTTTTTGGAGAACGTAGTTTTGGAAGAAGAGACTGCCGGCCAAGAGGATAAGGAGTGAGAGAAGATACCAGTTCTGATAGCGAAGACAATGTTGAAGAAAGGATGATTGTTCAAGGGGGGTTTGTGTTCTTTGTTTCTGGGTCATTTTTGTTCTCGCCGTCATGGCGACTCCTGAAGAGCGCAGCGGACGCGATAGATCCTTGCACCCTCATTCTCCTCGTCAACTTCATGGTAGACGAGTTCGAAACATTTCTTATTAAGATATGATAAGTTATTTATTGCTTCTGTTCTCGTTGCGTGAGATGTTAAGACAATATAATTGAGATGGTACTTGTTTAGCAGATCGAGAGCAAGAGTTTGGAGGGTAGTATGATATAGTATGTTCATGTCTTCGAGTCGTCTTCCGACGTCGCTGACGGTTCCGAAACGGTCATCCAGAAGATTCCGGCGCAGTCCGAAATACGTGACAAGATGACCTTCCTCTAATCGTGCAAGAATGCCTGCGTTCTCAGGAGTGTGCTCTCGCAGCCAGGTAAATGCTTTTAGCTCGCTGTCAGAAGGCGTCTGGACCTGCAGCGCTGTTGCAATGGCGGGCAGGGCTACGGTGGGAAGGAGAAGGATAATGAGGGCTGGTCCAAACCATTGCCGTGCTTTCGTAAGCTTTGTCTTGTTGAGATATGTTCTAAAATCATCGTAGAAGATCGCAAAAAGGATGGCGAGGATTACTCCAAAGAAAAGAAGTGAAAGACGAAACTGGATCAAACGGAACCAAGTTAAGAGAGAAGTTGAGATCGCAAGACTGATGAGGAGAAATGCGCGGGTGTCTTTTAGTTGAAAGACTGCTTGGTAGACCACGTAGATTCCGATGAGGAACGGGATGATACTGACGAGAACGATTGCTTCAAACAGCGAGATGGGCGGGAAATATTGGCTGAGGATTGCTTGGGGTATGTTTTGCCAGACAAACTTAATCCCCTCCTTGACGAAAAGACCCTTGAAGAAGAGAAATTCTGTCCAGACGAAGAAGAAAAACGAGAAGAGAATCACTTCCATTTCCGCTCTATTTATTTTCTTGCTCTCTAAGACAGAAAGGAGGAGATAGATGATGAACCCCATCACCAGTAAAAATGTAGCGTTGCTCGTCAATGAACAGGCAAGGAAAGAGATGAGGAAAAGATAGAAGTAGCACTTCTGGTCAATCCTCTGGAATGCATAGAGCGTAAAGAAAGCAAAGGGGATAAACAGCGTCTCGCTGGTAAAGTTGTTTGCTGTCGCAAAGAGGACAGGAAGAAATCCTGTAAGGAATGCTGCAAATAGTGACCCTTCTTCACTGTTATTGATTTTCCTGCTGATGAGGAAGACGATAATCGGTAAGAGCGAAAGGAGTATGTTCGGGAGAAGCATTGCGACGAGTTCGATCGGCAGGAAAAGATCAAAAAATGCTGCGAGATATTGAAAGAGAGGGAGGAATGTTAATTCTCTTCCTCCATAGGAGAGTGAGTCTTCCAATAGGGGGAGTCCTGTCTCGGTGATATGCTCAACTTGTCGGAAATTGAAGTAGGACTCGTAGGAAAAGTTTGGGACGAGCATGGCGATGGCGAGGCGAACGATAAATGTCAGAAGGACTATCCCCGCAAGCCAGTACGCGGTTTTTCGTTCCATAATTTTAAGGAATACGGCAGTTTTTATAAATTCATAACATTTTTAAAGTTTTTTTGGAGGTGTAATCTCATGAGATTGATCGTTGTCCGTCATGGGGAAACTGATTGGAATGCACAAGACCGCTTGCAAGGGCAGATTGACATTCCCCTCAATGATTGCGGGCGAAAACAAGCCCAAAGACTTGCGGGGCAGCTAATGTCGGAACCTATTTCGATCGCATTTTCAAGTGATCTCGAAAGAGCGGTGGACACCGCACGAAGCATCCTTCAGTATCATCCTTCTGTTCCGATGAATTATACCTCACAACTTCGTGAACGTAGTTATGGAAAGTACGAGGGCAGAACACTCGCAGAAATGAAAAGTGTTATTGACAATTCTGGTTCACCATTTTATCTTTTTCGTCCAGATGGCGGGGAATCATTTGTTGACCTTCAACAGAGAGCGCTTTCATTTTACGGCTCGCTTCGTGAGAGCTATTCTCCCGAAACAGTATTGATTGTAACTCACGGCGGATTTATCCAAAGCTTACTGGTTGGTCTTGATGGCGGAAACGAAAGTTGGGGGTGGAGTTTTGAACAGCGACAGCGTTATCGTCACCAAAACACGGGATACAGCATTCTTCAGGTTGAAAAAGATGGAACTCATCGCTACGAGGCATTTAATCGTGCGGATCATTTGATTGATACTTTCGAATAGAGTTAGCTGTTCCATTCTCGAAATCTTTATTACACTAGGCTTTTTTTTGAACCTTCATGTCACGGATTTCCACCGGCGCTGTTTTTCTCGATAGGTTTCTCGACGGAGGGTATGACGCAGACATTATCACAACTATTTACGGCCCTTCTGGTTCTGGAAAAACAAATCTATGCCTGCTTGCGGCCGTGCGCATCGCTGAACAAGGCAAGAAAGTACTCTTTATCGATACGGAAGGGGGAATTGCTGTGGAACGCATCAAGCAGATCAGTTCTCGTTACGAGGAAGTGTTGGAGAGAATACTCTTTTTGAATCCGGTGACATTCGAAGAACAGAAAGTGATGTTTAACGGCTTGAAAGCATTGGCTACCGATGACGTTGGCTTGATCATTGTGGACTCGATCTCGATGCTGTACCGTCTTGAATTGAGTCGGGCTGAGGAAGTGTATGACGTTAATTCTGCGTTGGGACGGCAAATAGCCTTGCTTGTCGAGATTGCTCGGACAAGAAACATTCCTGTTCTCATCACCAATCAAGTGTATGCCGATTTTGATCACAAGGAAAAAGTGAAGATGGTTGGCGGTGATCTGTTGAAATACGGTTCGAAATGCTTACTGGAAGTGCAAAAGTTTAATTCCTGTCGGGGGCTCATCCTGCGCAAGCATCGTTCTTTGCCGGAGGGGAAAGAACTTAAGTTTAAGATTGTGGAATCGGGGATCGAAGGGGTCGGGTGAAGCTTTTTATTGGATATGGGGGGAATTTCGTAACCTATATTAAGCAGATTTAATCCCAGAATGTTTAATGACGGAATTGGAAGATAAGATTAAAGCGATCGAGTTGCGCAACAAGAGGGTAGAGCTCGATAAAGCATGGGAGACGAGCACCACACGAAAAATCCTTATCGCTATCTTGACTTACTCCACGGTTGTTCTCTTTTTCGTTGCCGCACAACTGCCGAGGCCATTCATCAACTCAATTGTCCCCGCTCTTGGTTTCGTCCTTTCAACGTTCTCATTACCGTTGTTCAAGAAGTGGTGGATTAAATATAATCAATAATCCGCTGATGCAGTTCTTCGTGGATTAGCCATAACACTAAAATAATTGCATCGATATCAGCGGCATGTGTCTGGATTCCCCATTGCGGGCAAAAACTGCTGGCGTAGTGAAATGGCCAGAAGAACGTCTTATAGCCCCCATACAAGCAGTCGAGTACGAGATGCATGAACCAGCCGGCGGAGATGACATAGAATATCTTTGCCCACATATTTCTCTTCTTGACGTGGAGTAGGAGTGCGATTCCAAGGAAGAAAAGAACAAAGAAGATGCTGTGGGTGAATAGGCCGTGAAGATCCGTCGTGGACGAAGTCAAGAACTGGTAGATCCAGGTCAGGGGCACATCGATATCTGGTCCCAGTCCGGCGATGCCGCCGATAACCAGAAGATACCGCGGGAATTTTTTCTTTCCGAAGACATAATGGCGGAAGAGATCGAGAAGGACAATGACCACGATGACGTGAGTTACGGAGTTTGCCATCGATGTCTTAAGTCGCAACTCTTTTTAACTCTTTCTCGCTGCTTGGAGAAATATTTATAAATTACCCTCATTTTTCGTTCTCCAGAGCCGAAATTCTTCACTCAGGAGGAGAATAGCGCTGCATGAGGCAATAGAAACTGCAGACAAGAGTTAGTTTTTTCTCTTGTATCTATCGCCGATCTATCCCCTATTGTAATCCTTGAGCGTTGACGGCCCACTGGAGTTGATGACAATGACCGAACAACAAGAAAATTTATTGATGGATTCCAATGAATATTTAAAGAGTGGGGTGCACATCGGTACAAAATTCAAGACGAAGTATATGGCTGATTTTATCTACAAAACGCGGCCAGATGGATTAAGTGTTTTAAATCTCAAGAAAATCGACGAACGCATCACTCTCGCGGCAAATTTACTTGCTCAGTACGAGCCGCAAGATATTTTAATCGTAAGCCGCCGAGAGAACGGCTGGAAAGCACTTCGTCAAGTAGCTAAATTGACAGGAATTAACGTTATTACTGGCCGATATCCTCCGGGTATTTTGACGAACACGAATTTAGAAACATTTACCGAGCCGAAGATCATCGTTGTCTGCGATCCTTGGCCTGATCGAAACGCTGTTGCTGACGCGGCAAAAGTAGGAATTCCGATCATCGCGTTATGTGATACGAACAACCAATCTAATAATCTCGATTTAGTTGTCCCTTGTAATAATAAAGGAAAGAAGTCAGTCGGGCTTGTCTTTTACTTGATGGTTCGGGAATACATGCGGAAGAAAGGATTGCTTCGGACAGAGGAGGAATTGCCCGTTCCTTTGGATGAGTTTGTGGAAGAATAGTTTTTCTTCTTTTTTCTC
>JACQNF010000006.1 GCA_016203215.1 Candidatus Woesearchaeota archaeon | reverse complement strand
GTCCATGCATATCCTGGTAAACAAGGTGAACAAGAAGGTGTTATCTCCTGTGTTGCAGGTCAAATTGGTTCCGGGGTAGCAGCACAGCAAGTGCCTTCACGGTTGCTTAAACTAAAACAAGAGTTGGTCGATGACGATATTATCTTTACTATTGAACCATTAGAGGTACATTTGCTCTCTTCCACACCGGTTGAATTAGAAGGTGATGCAACAATTGCGTTTATCTCTTCCGTAACCAAGCCAGACCAGTACACGCTCAATGTCTTTCCCCTTGGTTCGCTTACGTGGATTGGAATCAACGACTTCGTCTTCGGTGACGATGTACAGCATCTTGTCTTTTCCGGCTTTTTCCCTAAAGGGGTGATTAGGACGATTCTCCTTCCAAATGGAGATGTAATCAAAGTGACGATTAAAGAGGTAGCGAGTGGGGGTAAGACTTCACTTGTGGCGGTATCCAAATGAGGGCAACAACATTACTGAACAAGTCGACTCCAGAGAAGTCCTCTCCAGAGAAGTCCTCTCGTAGTTTAGCTAGAAAAAAAGAGCAATATCGGACTCACGGCCTGTCTCGGCGTGTTGACCATGTGATCCTTACACGAGCACTGTTTGTTGTCGGAATCCTTGTTCTTGTCGTTCTTGGAGGGCTATTCTATCGTTTTGCTTCTGTTGGAAAAGCGATTCAAGAGACTCCTTCTCTTAGTGTTGTCAATCTTGATCTTGAGGGATCATTGGACGTTAACGTAGAGAATATCCAAAATCTAAAACTGGTGGTCACTCCCAGCGGCTTGGGTGCGACGGCACAAGGGTATATTCTTCAGTTGCAGAAGAGCGATGACGGTTCTCTTTCATATCGGTTGCAATCAGATTCCTCCCCAGAAATTGTTGCTCAAGAACTGTTTAAAGGAACTATGGGGGGAGGAGAGGTGTACCTCTCTGATTTTGCGGGTGATCTTGGTGACGTCATCCCTGATGTCGCCGTTAGTTATAATGCCCCGTATTTCCGAATTACAAATCTGAATTACAAAGAGCCAGAACCGATGCAGATTGTTGTTCAAAATCAGCAAGGAGCACCGGTGCAGGGCCCATTTTTCTTAACGTCCGTAGACCAAAAAATGGTTCTTTTCTTTAATGTTTCTAGCTCGGTTGCACCGACGGTCACGATTGCGTGGGAAAACGGCACAGTGATGCCTGAAGGAACAGTTTTAGATATTGAAAGTGGTACAAAACCGTCTCCTGAATCAACGTCGGCGAAACCACTTCCTACTATTTTCTTTGCTGTCAAGAAATTAGAGTGGACTCCAACGGTTGCTGGTGCTTCGCCCCTCGTAGTGACGGCAACAATAGGGGATAAAACAACCTCTAAACGGTATGTCCTCGCTACGGGGAACGTCTTATACGAATTGAAAAAAGCAGATATGCCTCGTGTTGTTATTACGAGAACAAGTAATGCTGATCTTGTGCAACTGACATTTCCTGCTACAATACAATTCCAGCCGTTTTCTTTGCCATGCGGCACGAGAGACTTAAGCGCTCTTTCAGAGGATGCACTTGCTAAGATTGAAAAATTCTATGGGTACCAACAATCTGCATCTGGTAATAGTCTCAGCTCAATACGGCAGTGGAAAGCGAAGATTCCTTCTGAATTTAGTTTGTTAGAAAAATCAAAGGGGTACTTCTTGGAGCGGAAGGCAATAGATGGCGAGATTACGTTATCGATTAGTTGTCCTCTTTCATCTCCGATTGCCCCACCGGATGGCACGGTTCTTTCACCATTCCCTACACCTTCTCTACCTTCGCTGGTAAAAGGTTGGAATTTAATTGGTGTTGAAGGATTTGAGCCGATACCAGTGAGCACACTTGATCTTAAGAAACCGCCATACACGATGATTAAACTGGTTTATTCCCTGTCAAACAAGGGTGTGGACACAACTCAAGTAGTCTCCATGCTTCAGCCCGGCAGGGCGTATTGGGTGAAAGTAGAATGAAATTAAAGCATCTGGTCGTCGGTTTAATAGTACTTCTTATATTTTTGATCTTTAGCTCGTTGTCCGTTCTTGCGCAGGAACAGCCGCCCTCGTTAGAGAACCATCAGTTCTATGGAAAAGTCTATTGGGATGCGACGGCAAAAGATCCTCAGAATGTGGTGGTAAAAGGAGGCAGTTCCACATTTACTTCCGTGATCAAGAAAGGGGCGTGCAGTGACAAGACGTGCAGCGGTTCCTATGGAACTGATGCGGATACTATCCTCCGTGTTCAGGCTCAAGACGGCGCAGTGCTTTCATTCTATCTTGATTTGTTAAAAGTTGGAGAGAAGACGTACCAAGCGGGGGGCGTGACTGTGTATGATATCAACGTCGCAAAGGATCCCTTTGTTGATCCAAATTGCATACAGAAATGGGAAGATTGCACCAGTTGGAGCAGTTGTACTGGCGGCAAACAAAGTCGAACTTGCACAGATAGTAATAAATGTAAACAAGACGAACTGACGAGATCTGAAACGCAGAGCTGCGGTGCAACTACCAATGCAAAAACTGCTGATCTGAAACCTGAAGCGGAAATTGTAAAGTGTTCTTATCAGTGGGATTGCTCTGGATGGGGTACTTGTGTGAATGATCAACAAACACAAACCTGTGCGCGGATTGATACGTGTGATGCTCTCTTTGACGCTGGAGAAGTTGATCTTGTTGTCGAAGTGGCCAAGCCTGCAGAAGTAAAGGCCTGTATTCGCGGCGTGACCGGCAATTTACCGTTAAAGACAACAGGTGCAGCAGCTCCTTTGCTTCCTGCTCCCGTGGGAAAAGTGCCGCCTTCTGTTGAAGAAAGAGAAGGAATCTCTCCGTGGGTGTATGTTGGTATTTTCGCTCTTATCATCGGGGCAATTGGCTTGTGGCTTGTGTTGCGAAGAAGATCGACAGCTCCGCCACAGTATTGATAT
>JACQNF010000063.1 GCA_016203215.1 Candidatus Woesearchaeota archaeon | reverse complement strand
GTATAGCATTCGCTGGCGTGGACAATTTTTTGCCGAGCGAGTGGGGGATTATTATTTTTTACCCGTTATCAATGATGGGGCCAATATTGGGAACAATACGGACGTCAGAATGGATCTAGATGGCACCCCTCAACTCTTTGGGTCTACCTACACAGAATTAGTAAATCCTTTTCACGTCAATGTGCCCAATGCCTTTCATCCCATTAATTTGTATTATCGCAAAACCGGGACGTCGACCAATGGAGGCATTACTTGGCTTTATCGAGCGCCTGGTGATCCCTCGTTCAAAGTATTGTCGGCGGAAGTGTTGAGTCCGACGGCGGCGTTTGTCACCCCCACCATTCTTAGCGGTCTCCAGTCAGTGTCGGTGGATACACAGATGAACCAAGCGAAGAGTGCCACCTTTCAAGTGGCGGATATTACCCACAATCCTCAATATACTTGGAATAGTAATACCCAGTCATTTAATGTCCTCAAGCCCAACCGATTAGTCTATATTTCCATGGGGTATCTCACGACCTCAACTGGGCACGAAGAATTGACGCGAGTGTTTACGGGACTCATTGATAGCGTGGAGCCTGATCATACCCGCGAAGGGGTAAATTTGAGTGTGACTTGCCGTGACTTTACCAAATTGTGTCTCGATAGCATTATTGAAAATTACCCCAATCAAGCGGGCTATCATTTACCCATTCAGATGACCGACCAGGACAAGCAAGAGCGATTACCAACCTATGACGGGTGGTTGATTCGTGATGCGATTAAAGATTTGGCGTTACGATGCGGGATTGACACCTCTCACGTGGGGGCGACCATTGATCGTCGGATGGCCTATCGGTTGGGATGGACGCAACAGGCGGTTGATATTGAGGGCAAGCTCCAAACAAAGACCTTTAATCCTGTGGACAGGAATCAGGGGGAATCAGCGCCGTATTTATTTCAGTTTCCGTATGGGGATAAAGTTTGGGATAAGATGCAGGAATTGGCGGATTTGGTGGGATTCATGCTGTATTTTGATGAATTCGGGCATTTGGTGTTTCGGGATGCGCGCGATGAGTATCGTTTAGAGCAATTTGAGTCATTGTTTCAGGGCAATATTTTTATGGAAGACACTAGCAATAAGGTGGTCAAAGAAAGCCCTTCGTTATCCAATACGGCGCATTCGTGGGTCTCAGACTCCAGATCTTCTAATGGTTCCTATGACAAAGTGACGGGTGATGGGATCATTCGGTTCTTTTTTGAAGGGATTGGGTGTTCGTTATTTTATGTCAAAGACACCACGGGCGGTACATTTCGATGGGAAATTCGCGAGATGAAAAATCGATCCATTGTACGGAACGGAACCATCAATAGTAATGCAGGCGCCGTTAGTTTTCAAAACGAAGAAGTGTTGACACGGACACTGGAGTTTAACAAATATGAATTAGTCTTGTATCAAACGGCTAATCCCAGTGCCACCTTTGGCATTGAAGCATTGAATGTGTATCGTCGCAATGTGATTACCCCACTCTATACGTTTCGAGCGACCCAAGATATTGTGAAGATTGGGGTCAATCAAGATAATGAGAATATTCGTAATGATATTATCGTGGTGGGTACGGCTTCTTCGGACCCTCGTTCGCAGCCGCAATATGGACGTTCGGTGGATCTCAATTCCGTGACGGATCCCACGGCAGAGAATTACATTGGTCATCGGAGTGTGTTCGTATTACGTTTACGGACCATTGGAGATAAACAGCATTTGCAATGGTTTGCCGATCGATTACTGGATCGGTATCGGATTCGACATCGTTTAACCACCTTTGAAACGGTGGGTGTTCCTCACTTACAACTTCTGGATCCTATCGCGATTGTCGATGCAAAAGTGGGAATCGATACCCCCACATTAAATCCAACCGGGGCGTATACAGAGACCTCTCGAGATGTGTTTTGGGTGGAGGGGATTCAACATAGTATTGCCAAGAGTCAATTTACCACTCAGTTTGCCGCCTCCACTTATATTCCCTTTCGGTCTTGGCGACCAGCGTTTCAAGCTCCTCCCGTGAAAACAGCTCCACCAGGAACCAATCCCGGAGGAGATCCTGTGGTCCCTCAAATTCCTAAAACCATGACGCCAGAAGATTTGACGGCGCTGTTTTCTAACCTGACCCTGACAATTGAGAATAGCGACGGGGTGACGGTTCGGACGGATGGTAATTGCGTGGTCGATCGTGCAACGACTTCGCCCGTGGTCAAGATTAATTTTGATTGTACGACGGTCTTGAGAACGTTATACGTTGACATTCGGGCGAGAGGCGCCAATCAATCGGGAGCTCCTATTTTCTATACCATTTTTGGTGCCGCTGCAGGACAAGCCCCAGGGTTTGTGGGGACCTTTGAATTTTTCTGGCCCGTGTCTGATCAGAGTGGGGCATTGGCAAAAAATGGAACGTATGAACTTTTTATTTACGGACAAATTGATGATAATACAGGTCGTTCTTCGGTCTATCCCACCAATGCGACCTTATTTGCGGATGGGAATTATTTGACGGCCGCCCCGAACACGGCGTTTGTTTGGAAACCTACGGGGGGCAATATTCCCACGATTGATGTGGTTACTTCGTCCGCTAAGAAAGTAGATTTTTATGGGGTGAGCCGGACGGGTCCTACCGGAGGAGCTCCTGATGGGATTGCGATTGAGGGACAACCTCGACAATATTTACGAACGTACCTTGGTGCTTACAAAGATGAAAGTTCGTGGCCTATGGTGATTCGATGGGGCAGCGATGTGACTTACCATACTGGCGCGAGCCAACATTGCGATACCTACGAAAGAGCGGTGGGATTATTTGAAACGTACTTACAAACAATGCACGCGGGGAGCACAGATCCAGGCGGTAATCCCCATCATTTTCACCAATTTATTCCTCATTGGGGTGGTATTGTATTAGCTACGGCGATGAATCGCCCAGGTAAATATCATGCGGTCGGTCGGATGGCGTATCGAGATTCGAATCAAAAATGGTTTAGTCGTCCCGTGATGGAGCGAAGTGGCGATCTCTTATCGAGTCTTGAGCAATATGCTCTAACCGCGACCGTGCGAGATGCTATTAATTCTGAATTGAACGGATTTGTGAAGTATATAATTTCTGTGCCGTGGCGGGGGACGATTGAAAATGGAGTGGCACGGACCGATAAATTTTTCTTTTATTCCTTAGAAACTGTTACGGACCTTGGGGAAACCTATGGCTTTGGGATTATTTTACACGAGCAATAATGCCTGACGATCAATTAAATATTCAGGTCGCCAAGCAAATTGGTGATCAAACGGCGGTGCCGCTTCCGGCAAACTTCGAAATCAAAGAACAATCGGTGCGGAAATTTGGGACGGAACAATTCATTCCTCGTCCAATTCCTGCAGAACCCATTGTCCTCACGCCGTGGTTACGACGGAGCGTGTCTTATGCTGGTCCCACCTATGTAGCCCTCACCAATAATCTGTTTGCCGGATTTTCCGACACACTCAGTTTTTCGGTGGTGCAAAGCGAGAATGGTCAATTACGATTGGGACAGGTGACGAAAAATCAACTGGAATCCTATTCGGCGAAGCTGTACAAGCAACAAAATGAACTTGTGAAAGTGAATATTCCATGGCCCGATAGCGTGGCAATTTACTTGAATGATACCAAAGTTTTGTCTTCTGAAGAATCTCCCAATCCTCGCCAGACGGCTTATTTACCGCTGGTGTCAGGGTTTAATACGGTGACCATCTATTTTTACACCACCCAAGATGGTCGGGTGTTTGATTTGGGTGCTCCTTTAGCCAGATTTGCCGATGGATGGGAGTTACCACAAAATGATCGTCCGATTGCGCCGAGTGGCGTGAGCGTGGCCATTGATGCGAATAGTTCTGGGCCTCGGGACACGAATATTAATATTGTCCGCTGGGCGCCGAATCCTGAATTAGGATTGGGTGGCTATAAGATTTATCGGCGAGGGCCCTACAATGATCGGATTTTGCCCCCGTCAGGACTGAGTTTTCAATTGGTGCCAGGACAAGGACAACTGACGCACGATCAACCCTATTATTATTACGGGTCTTCTAAAAATTCTATTGGAGAAAGTTTGGCGTCCAGCGGATTGTTCGCAGTCACGTCGGGGCAATTGTCGGTCCCTATTATGACCTCCGCGAGTGGGGTAAATCTTGCGAGTGGGATTTTACCCTCAGGGGTGTATCAGTATGGTATTGCCACTATCGATTCATTAACGGGGGGCGAAACACCAGCGATTTTGACCGATATCCTTCAATTGGATCCCGCGGGGTCAGTCGCCAAATATAGCATTGATTTAAGTGCTCGCATCCACAGTGGTGTTAATACGGTCCAATACCAACCGGTGAATGGAGACGGGATCGTAATGATTCCCAGCGGTAACAAAATGCATTGCTACGATTATCAGGGAACTGCGTATAGCAATAGCGCGAATCCATTAGTATGGGCCTTGTATCATATGGATGAGTCTGGGGGATCGGTCATCAATGATGCTTCTTCGTTCAATCGCCATGCGACCGCGAGTGGCTTTGCGTGGCATCCGAGTACCATGATTCAGCCCTCAGGCTATGCCCTCTTTTTAAGTGGTGTGAGTGGGTGTAATGTGCGTACCCCCACGACCAGTTTATCTAGTGGCTGTTGGGAAGGGTGGTTCCAACCAAGCGGGATGATTTCCAATCTGGGTAGTTTGAGTACCAGCGGTCTCGTGAGCAATACGCGCTTGGCGCATAACGAGTTTATTGTTGGGGATGGTTCGGGGATTAATGTGTACTTAGATGCGACAGATTTAGAACATCGTCATAAACTGACGTTTAAGTATTCATATAATACCTCTAGTGGCCTCAATTCTGATTTCTTGCATTCTTCTCGGAGTACGTGGTTACCGGACGAATGGTATCACGTGGCCATTACGTGGGGTTCAGGATTACACCTGTATCTCAATGGACAGCACGAAGACACGAGTAGTACGACTACGACCCCAATGACAGGATTAAACTTTCATCTCGGGACGAATCCTGCCAATTTTAACGAATCGTTTAAGGGACATCTCAAAGAATTTCGATATCTCTCAGGAACGCAGCCCACCAGTTTTAATGTCAGTGCGGTTTCTTCGGGGCGCATTGAAACCGCGAACTATCGTTTAACAAATTTGAGTGCCTTTCGTGAATTTGCGCCTGACTATTTTCATACGGTAATGCCCTATGGCAGCGGGATCGTGAATTTTTATTATAGCGTAAGTGATGGGCGCAGTTGGACGGCGATGACCTCGGGGCAGAATTTCCGTGAGTTTACCGCGGCGGTGACGGCCTCGGGACAAATTAAATTTCGGGCGGATCTCTTGCCTCAGAACGTGAATTTTTCCAATCCTGTGGTGGGGAATATCGAATTTTCATTTCTCCAAAGTAGCCCAACAAACGGAGCGATTAATCTCGCGTGGGCGCCAGTGACCAATGCGAGTGGGTATCGGATTTACCGAGCGAGTGGGGTGGCGGTGACCAGTGGATTTGCGCCTGCTTCCCTCTTGGCGATTTTAGATATGCCGAGTAGCGGGAACTACACGGATCTCGGGACGACCCAACCGACAACTGGACAACCGTCATTTATTAACAATACCACTTATCAAAACAATGCCTATTTGATTCGCTATCAATCCGATCCTAATGCGATTAATACGGCCATTTATCGGAGCACCGCTTCGGGGTATTTTAATGCCAACTCGTTGATTGCCTCTGGGACGACCACCAATCCCTACATTGACACCACGGGAGGTCCGACGCAAGGTACGCCCACCATGTATCGGTTTTTGTCTCAAGTGGGACGAGACACGCATAAATACAATGACGGTAGTTTATTTAACGCTCAGCGGTATGCGTACAGAATTTCCGCCATTAATGCGTTTGGGGTCGAAGGCAATCTTTCTCAAGAAGTTTCCACTTATGCGGGCGATATTGTGCCTCCTATGAAACCGACGAATCTCAGCGCCATTACCAATGGTCCCGTGGTGTCATTAAATTGGACCGCAGGTACGGATGTGGATTTGGATTATTCAAATGTGTATGAAGGTAGTGCCTTGGCGGGACCGTTTACAGATATTGGCGATGTGGCGGGGAATTTATATAGTCGCAATATTGGTTCTGGCGTCACCCGATTTTATTATATCACCAATGTCGATCGTAATGGCAATGAATCCGCAGCGTCCGATGTCATTCAAGCAACGACCGAGAATATTCGTTCGGTGGTGCAAGGCTTTACCAATGCAACCGTGGTGCAGGTGACCCATAATTTCGGACTTTATCCGGTGGTGCAATGTTGGGATGCGACCGGCGTCGTGTTTATTCCGAGCGGGATTCGTCATCTTGACACCAATCGCTTTGATGTGACGTTTAATAATCAAGTGACCGGCAGTGTGTTTGGGGTGGTCGGGACCTCAGGTACGAGTACGCAGCATATGTATTTTACGAATGTCACCACGGCGACGCTGAACCATAATTTTGGAGGATTTCCGGTGGCGCAATTTGTGGACAGCTTGCTCAACGTGAGAATTCCGAGTGGTGTCACGCACCTGTCACCCAATGCGCTGAGTATGGATTTTAACAATGTGGAGACGGGATGGATTCTTGGGGTGTATGGCTCTGGGGTATTTCCCAATTTACGCTATGCCCAATCATTTAGTACGGCGGTCGCGACGGATGTGAATCATGCCTTGGGGAAAAATCCTCTGACGAGCGTCATGGATACGTTGCAACAAGAATTTATCCCGAGTGGGATTCAACATAATACAAATAATCAGTATACCATTCAAACCAATCATCTCATCGCGGGGATTACCGTGGGAGTGGCGAATTAAAAGGAGGGGCTTATGTTAGTAAATGGAGATTTAATCGTATCAGGAATTTTACGACCGGTTTCTGGAGTGTTTCGGACGACCGAAGCGGGCAATGTGTTGGTAGGTTTACGAAACACAGAAAATGCATCATTAGCCGCCGGCGCGGGAAGTGGTGTGTTACATGTTTCAACGAATTTTGGAGTTGTCCCCACGTTGAGTAATGGCACGGTTCTTGTGGCTCAGCGAAACCTTTCAGAAACAGATAGCATGAGTGTTCAGTTACTTGCTGGCAATAATGCTACTCTTGATATAAATTTTGGAGATCGCGATGATGCCAATGTTGGATTGATTAGATATTCCCATGCTAATAATTTTATGGCGTTTTCAGCCAATGACGCTGAAACTATGCGGATTACCACAGCACGTCGAGTGCTCATTGGTACGACGAGCGAGGCAGCACTGGATACGGCCAGCGCGGGAAGTGGGGTGTTGCATGTTGCTTCTAATTTTGGTGTAGTACCTACCTTGGATAATGCCGCAACTTTAATCGCGCAACGGAATCTCTCAGAAACAGATGACATGAGTGTTAATTTTATCGCTGGCAATGCGGGCGGTGTTTTTTTAAATTTTGGGGATCGCAACAGCGCTACTATCGGAAGAATAAGTTACAGTCATTCCACTAATGCTCTTTCTTTTAATACCAACAGCGTCACGGCGATGACAATCAGCAGCTCTGGACAAATAACCAAACCCACACAATCGACTTTTCACGTCAACAATACCAGTGCTCGGACGGATGTTACGGGGGATGGCACCGTTTATACGGTTCCATTCAATGCAACAGTTTTTGATCAGGCCAATAATTACAATACCGCGACCAGCTTATTTACCGCTCCAGTGGCGGGTAATTATTATTTTGCTGCTTCGCTAGAACTTACCAATTTAACAACGGACGTGCATCTAGTTGAATTACATGTTATTACCACGAATCGTACCTATAAATCGGGAGGGATACTCGTAAACGGGGCCTCGATTTATCCATCCATTTCTGTTATTGGAGATATGTCTTTGGGTCATACCGCAAAATTAGCTGTGGCGGTTTTTAATGGTGCAAAGATTGTCGACGTTAGCAGTGATGGGACAAAAACATGGTTTTGTGGTACCCTTCTTTCTTAAGGAGTATGATGTTAAGATTTTTTGAAAATCTCCAATATCTATTTGGCTGGCATAAAAAACCTATTTTAGGGGAGGGCAAAGTGAACATCGTGTCCTTAGCGAAATATCAAGCTTTTAACAAGAATGATGTGTTGCCCGACAGTTGGTGGTTTGACACAAGGCCCTTTGATTGCCAACAAATGCTCGAGAAATATAAATCGAGTTTAGCCACCGTCAGTTTTAATGGCCAGAAACTTAGCGATCGTTTGAATGCGTTGAGTAAGGCGTATAAACTGAATACTAAGATTGCGCTACTCACGTTGGAGCGTGAACAAAGTTTGGTGCGAGAGTCAGTAGAAGGACTCACGAAACCGGTGACGTATATGATGCAACGCACGGATGGGAAGGTGGTGGAAGTTCTGAGTTCGGCGAAGCAGGTGCGCCTGGACTGGGCTTGTGGTTTTGGTGTGCCAGATTTACAGCCTCGCAAGGAACAGTATCGCGGCCTGGACAAACAAATTGACGCCATGATGATGCGGTATCGAGATTACAGCAATGAGATTGATGCGGGGAAATGGCAACTGAATGCCGAGATGCGGGTGGATGCCGATGAACAAGGCAAGACCCATGACATTGTGTATCCCGCGAATAAGGCGACATTTTCGCTCTATCGTTATACGCCGCACGTTGGAACGAAGGACTCACCTTTGTTTAAGAAATATCAGGAATACGGTGCTTTTTTGTCCTGGACTTTAGCCACTCGTGTTTTTTGGAAACAGGATTTTCTCTAAATGGCTTTTCAGAAGCTTCAGATTTTTGTGAAGAAGTTGATTATTGGCCAAACCACACCGATGGTTGTGGAATATTTGCTCTTAGACAATCAGCGCCTCAAAATGCTCGACTTAGAACATTTCGTATCCGGAGGCGTGGTGGGTATTGACAAAGACCACTTAGATATGGTAGAGTTATACCAGAGCACGGTGAGAAATTATACCACGATCGCCTCTGGGGAAGATCTCGTGAGGTTGAGACAATTTCTCGTGACAGAAACTCAGCGGATCTTACAAGAACGACTGGAGACATACGGCCACGATGCGTTGGCCAAGGAGATGGAATTATGAGTCGAAAGAAATTGCCCGTAAGCGCGGAAGGATTAAAAGTCAAAGCTTATCCTGTTCTCTGTCAGGCCGTTGAAGAGGGGGTAGCGTACGGATGGAATCGGGCGCACAAACATACCAGTGAGCCTGGCGAAGAAGTGATTCGAGAGCAGATTGAACAAGCGGTTTTAAATGAGGTTTGTGAACGTTTTGATTTTGATGACGACAAGGAGGTCGAATCATGAAGACATGGATGGTAGGAGTAATGGTTGGAATGCTGTGGTGGCCGATACATGGACAGGCCATTGAAGGGGTCAAGTTTTTGGAAACGGCCGAGAGTGGAGTGTATTGGGATTTTCGCGATGGCTTAGGGGTTTCTGCCCTAGTCACCGTAGCCCAATGGGATCAGGTGCCTTCGTTGACGGCGGTATTTGGCGTGGGCATTCGTGACATCAGTATTTGGGGTGGCACGAAAGGCTATGAAAAATGGTTGGCGGGTTTGAAGCTCGATGGATCTAAGGCCTTGAATTTTAATTTAGGCCCCATTAAGCCTTCGGTCTCATTACTAGGAGCTTTTGAGCCATCAGCATTAACGAATAAAGCCTCGTTTGGGGTGAATGTGGAAATCGTGAAAGCCAAGTTGCAAAACGTGCTTGATGTGGTGCTCGGCATTTTCGGAGGGAAACCATAATGGATTTTCGCGGATTACTCAATATTGGGATTGGCGCCGCGGCCAGCGGAAGTGCTGGTCTGGCATTGTCAGGGGGCAATAAAGAAAATGGTGCCCAAGGGATGGTGCTTTGGGGAATTATTAAATTGATTCGCTGGGCGAAAGATCAATGGGCGCCGAAGGTGCCTGATGCGACGTTGTATCTTGCGGGACTGGTGATTGGACCGCTAGGGATCGTCGGGTATTTGGCGGCGACGGGAAGTCCTGTCGAGATTGTGCCAGCGATCATTACCGGCTTGCAGGCGTTTGCCTCAGCGATCGTGGGCCAGAAT
>JACQNF010000053.1 GCA_016203215.1 Candidatus Woesearchaeota archaeon | reverse complement strand
CAGGAATTTTTGCTCCTGGCTTAACTAAGACTGAATCTCCTTCACGTAATTCTTCCAAGGGAATGATCGTCGTGGTCTTGCCACGGATGACTTCTGCCGTGTCCGGTAATAGTTTTGCCAATTCCTGCAACGCGCCGTGTGCTCCACCGACGGCTTTCATCTCCAACCAATGACCAAAAAGCATCACTGCAATGAGTGTTGCTAATTCCCAAAAAAGTCCCGCCACCTGCGCGATGACTGCATACACGCTAAAGATATATGCAGCAGTGATGGCAAGAGCGATGAGAGTCATCATCCCCGGCAATTTGGCTCTCAGTTCACGGTATGCGCCAAGTATGAAGACATTTCCTCCGTAGAAGAAAATAATTGAACCCAAAATGAAGAGAACATATTCGACTCCTTCAAATTGAGGAGGTGTCCACTTCAACACGATATCCGCAAGTTCAGAATACAGAAGGATGGGGATAGTCAAGAGGAAAACGACCACAAATCGGCGAAGGAATATCTCGGGAGAATGTCTTTTGTGCTGGTCGTGCACAGCCGTTGCCTTGGTCGTTTGCTTGTGTTCTTTTTGAGGAATCAGGTTCATCCCGCACTGCGGGCAAATCCCTTCTTTCTCCCGTTGAACAGCAGGATGCATCGGGCAGATGTAGGTAACCATTTTTTCTCTCACTATCTTCTCTCCTGTTGCTTGTTCTTCCAGGAGCCTCATCACAGGGGTGCACTCTGTTTTATTTCCGCTCGTTTTCTACCGACGGTCATCACGGCAAAGAGGAACGATCGCTTTTGCTTTTGAACTTCTAATCCTGCCGCTCGGAAAAGACGCCGCATCTCTGCTCTGCTGTTCACTTTGACGCATCCCGGTTCAAGACGCGGGAACAGGCGATGAACTAACGGGATGAAGAAATTGATATCCACAACGATCACTTTACCACCCGGCTTTGTTACTCTTTTCATCTCACGCAAGGCTTTTTCCTGTGAATGATAATGGTGGAATGCTTCTGTTGAAACAACATAGTCGAAGAAATTATCTTCAAAAGGCAAGTCGTGAACATCTCCTTCTTGAAGATTGACACACTTTGGCAGTTTCTGCCGTGCTTTCCGCAGCATTTCTTTAGAAAGATCAATCCCGTACAGCATTTCCTCGTCGTGGCTCGTCAGCGCAAGCCGTCGGAGGAATTCACCGGTGCCGCAGCCAACATCCAAGAGTGTTGTCTTTTTCTTGAAGATGATCTCTTTGGATGCAGGGATCTGAAACCTTCTCATCCAGAATTGGAGGAGGGAACAATCATACGTTTTAGACCACTTTGAGAACAGTGCTTTATTTTGATGAATATTTTTTTCAAGATTTTTTTCCGTTTTCACACATCACACCCGATGTGGTGGTTCCAAGGCTTTACCAACCTTTTGCGCAAGAATTTTAATCACTTCATTCTGTCGAGCTCTGACTGCTTTTTGCAGCATATCTAAAAACTGACTTCCTGAGTCTTTAAAATCTTTGTCAGCGACGGCAGAAAGGGTGTTGCGATATGCTTGCATCTTCTGGACGTCTCGCGTAGGATCTCCTCCAACTCCCGTTCCTACAAGCTGGCTGACACGACTTATCTTTTCCCAATATTTTATTGCAGGAACAATAATCTCTTTTCCTAACTTATCTTTCCATGCCGGCGCGTTGTACGGAGTAAAATGTCTGATGAATACACGATGAAATCCTTCAATAGCGGCCAGCAGCGTCGTGCCGCCTTCGTATGTCTCTCGCAACAAGTCTCGCAATTCTTTTTCTTTATAGACGATTTCTGTGGTTTTCTCCTGCTTGAGAGGGCGCGTTTCGCCCTTTGCCATCCGTTCCCGGAGATGCATCCGCTCTTCGACGATTTGACGGCGTCGTTCAAGATCACGCTGATACACGGGCCCGAGCGTCTTTGGTTCTTGAAATTTTTCTTTAACCCAATCTACCGCTTTTGATAACCATCCCATAGACTGATAAGTCATCGAAACATATATATAAATGTTCTGTGTGTCAGTAAAGTACGTTATTTATTTTAGGGTTTAACTTCCGAAATGTGTTCAGCGTGTCTCGGTGTGGAATCATGAATCTCTTGAATAAAATTCCCAAAATAAGTTAGACAAAGGAGGTAGCACAAATGGACGAAAATAATGTAGAGATTGGTTTACCTGCGCCGTTGTTTGAAGCGAAGGCGTTTCATAACGGTGAAATCGTAGATGTAAAATTAAAGAACTATCGTGGTAAATGGGTGGTCTTATTTTTCTACCCGGCAGACTTCACATTTATCTGCCCCACGGAGCTGGGTGAGCTTGCCGAGAATTACGACGAACTCACAAAATTAAAAGTAGAAGTATTCAGCGTCAGCACCGACACGGTTTTTACTCATGCCGCATGGGCAACACATTCGCCAACAATTGCCAAGGTTAAATTTCCAATGGTTGCCGATCCCGCTGCCCAAATCTGTACTTCCTATGGCACGATCATTCCGATGGAAGGCATCAGTTTAAGAGGTACATTTATCATCGACCCTGACGGGGTGTTGCGAGCGATAGAGATGCACGACAATAGCATTGGACGAAGCACAGCAGAATTGATCCGAAAAATCAAAGCCGCGCAATTTGTCCGTGAACATAGCGGGGAAGTCTGCCCTGCAAGCTGGCAGCCAGGGAAGAAAACGTTGAAACCCGGTCTTGGTCTTGTTGGAAAGATTTGAGGATTTTTTGTTTTATTTCGAATGAGAACTTTAATCGAGGGATGTTGAGGAATGTTAATCAGTCACTATCTTAAATTACGGAGGAAATGAGAATGACGTACACAGCACACAATTTTGACCACTTGCTTGGAATGAAGGGGATGAGTGAACAGCTCTTGAAAAACCACTTTACTCTGTACCAAGGTTATGTTACAAATACCAACAAGCTCTTTGATACGTTGATGGCCTTAGCTAAGGAAGGAAAGACGGCGACCCCCGAATTTGCTGAGTTGAAACGACGGTTTGGCTGGGAGTTTAACGGCATGCGTCTGCACGAATTATATTTTGAGAACATGACTAAAGAAGGAAAGAAGCTAGATCTCAGTTCCCCCGTTGGAAAAATGCTCGTATCGCAGTTCGGCTCGTATGAGCAATGGGAAGCGGCATTTAAAGCAGTAGGTGCGATGAGAGGCATCGGTTGGGTTGTGTTAGCATATGACCCCGTCGGAAAGAAATTGTTTAATCTCTGGATCAACGAGCATGATGTTGGTCATCTGGCGGGAACTGTTTCCTTGCTGGTTATGGACGTATTTGAACATGCGTTTATGATCGATTACGGGTTGAAGAGAGCGGACTATATCGCCTCTTTCTTCGCGGCCATTGATTGGAGTATTGTCGAAAAGAGGATGAAATCCTAAAGAAGATTTGAATAAGTCAAAATAGACATTGTAACCGGAAATCATATAAGCTTCTTTTTTCTTCTCTTCTGTATTGATT
>JACQNF010000055.1 GCA_016203215.1 Candidatus Woesearchaeota archaeon | reverse complement strand
GTATTATTTATTCCCGAATAGGATGCTACCCTGGTGACAATTCCTTCTTTAATCCCATCTTCCGGACGGTCAAGAGGCGTTCCTTGAGAATCAAGTGATAATTCTGTTCCGTTCTCCACAATCTCTTCGATAGTCTTGACTATCGCATCATTGCCCTTCTCTGTCAAATTGGGGAGCGCGATCGCTCTATCCCTCGAAGAGGCAATGCCCCGAAGGTATACGGGAAATTTGGACCCTAATTCTTGGTTTATTTTCTCTAAGGCCCCGTAATAACAACAGGCTTTAATAATTCTTGACATCGATGAAAAATACTGTCTCCGATTTAAAAATGTTTTTTGGAAATTGTACCAAATCCCAAAAACAACAACGTTTATAAAATCCGTTTCCCTCCTCTACAAGTATGATTGAGGGTGTTAGCCAAACGTTTTTCCAGCTCGGGCTGATCTTTATCATCACCGCGGCAACGGCATATATTCTCCGTCTGCTAAAGCAGCCACAGATTCTTGCGTATGTCATTGTCGGCATCCTTCTTACGCCTGTATTCAAAGTAATCACAAACACAAGTATCATCGATTCAATCTCGATTATCGGCGTTGCGTTCTTGCTCTTTATTGTTGGCTTGGAGATGGACCTCCGAGCAGTGAAAAACGTCGCTCTCGTCTCAAGTGTAGGTGGCGTTATCCTGCTTATCCTTCTGTTTGTCACAGGATACGTTGCCGCCCTTGTTCTCGGTTATCTTGGACTAGAAGCTGCCTATCTCGGCTTGATGGTTGCCTTCTCATCAACAATGCTGGTGATGAAGATGTTATCCGACCGGAAGGAACTCCAAACGCTCCACGGGCGGCTGGCCATCGGGATCTTGCTCACAAATGATGTTGTTGCTATTCTTGTACTTTCCATCCTCTCCTCGATCAATCAGTTTAGCTTCTATCTTCTCGGAATTTCGCTGCTTAAATTTATCTCGATGTTCCTCATCGCCTATCTTGCAAGTAAATTCCTTTTCCCCTCCATCTTCAAGTTTGCGGCAAAGAACCAGGAACTCCTGCTGATCAGTTCTCTTGCAGTGTGTTTCCTCTTTTCCATCGCGTTTTCTGAGATTGGTTTTTCGATCGCTATCGGAGCGTTCATCGCCGGCGTAACGCTGGGAAATCTGACCTACAGCGTCGAAATTGCCGGAAAAGTGAAAAGTCTCAAGGACTTTTTTGCTCTGCTATTTTTCGTCTCGTTAGGGATGGGGATTTCTCCAGGAGTAATTAAGACTGCATGGCTGCCGATCGTCGTTCTGCTGGTGCTCGTCATTTTCTTGAAACCGGTGATTGCCATGACGATTTGCTCCCTGTTCAGGTATACTAAAAAACCAGCGTTCCTTACCGCAAATTCCTTGGCCCAAGTTGGAGAGTTCTCGCTGATCATTGCCGCGCAAGGCGTCGCTCTTGGACACATTTCCCAAGATCTCTTTTCTATCGTCATCGTTATCATGCTCGCTACCATCACTACTTCAACGTACTTTATGCAATACGAAGATGTGCTCTACAAGCTTCTTCAAAAGCCGCTGAAGATATTCAACAGATTTACGACAGAAGGGCTGGAGTATCTTCCTACGGAAGAGAAGCCAACGATTGTCCTCTGCGGGTACAATAGAATTGGGTATAGCATTGCCCAGGGATTAAGCGAAGACAAGAAAAAATTACTCATCGTCGATTTTAATCCGGAGGTGATCACTCAGGTTATCAAAGAGGGGTATCACAGCGTCTATGGCGATGTGACAGATGAAGAAGTGCTGGAGCATATGAATCTCTCCAAAATCACTATGCTTATCTCAACAGTTCCTGCTATCAATGATAATATCTTACTTATCCGCAGGGTGCGAAACCGCAACAAGAGAGCGCAAATTATTGTGACGGCATCAGAAGTCGATGAAGCTCTACGATTATATCGTGAAGGCGCGGATTATGTTATTCTTCCTCATTTCTTGGGAGGAGAACATGTCTCGAACCTGATCTCAAGAGTGCAGGGGAAAAATAGGATCTTACAGGAAGAGAAAGTGCGTCATCTAGAGCACCTTCATAAACGCAAGGCGCTGGGACACGAGCATCCGAAGAATGGGTAGGAGAAATGGTGGCCATATTCTTTAATGCCCTTGTTTGGCTCTTCGGTAAGAACAGAAACTATGATGCGGCCCATCGTGACGGTGATGTTTCCCTGCTCTTTCGTGACTTCTCACCAACACTTTAATAAAACACGCTTCTTTTTAATCAAGTATGAACTTCCAAGGTATCCCTCCCGTTGAAACTGAAAAGACGCTCCTGGACTACGCTTTTCGCAAGGCTCGAGAGAAAGGGATAGAAAAGAATCTGAAGGGGAATTGGCTTGAGATCATCCGGAAGAAAGAAGGGTTGAAAATTGACAGCATCAAAGACATGCTTGTCCAAAGGCTCGAGAAGACGAAGGCTACATTTCCTCATCCAAAACAATTGCCAGAGTTCTACGTTCAACTGATGAAGCTGACAGTCGATCTTGACGAATATAAGAAATCATTGGCGGCAGTAGAGTGGGCTCTTGGGAGAATTCGTTTTTTTCAGGCAGAATACGTCAAGAAAATCTTTAGGTCAACAGACCACCAAAAAATTAAGGATCTATCACGACAATTCTACGGCAGGATTGCTTCCGTCGTCAAGCAGATCAACGGCAATTTACGTTTTCTAGAAGAATCGCGGAAAATATTCCGGACGTACCCGGATGTCAAAGAAATGTTTACGGTCTGTATTTACGGCTTTCCTAATGTTGGTAAGTCTACGTTTCTCAATAAGCTGACGGGGACAAAGGCAGAAACTGCGCCGTATGCTTTTACGACGAGGAGTATCAACGCTGGATACATCACGGTTGGAGAACACAAGATCCAAGTTCTGGACGTCCCGGGGACACTCGCTCGCGGGGAGAGGATGAACCTTATCGAGCGCCAGGCAGAATTAGTGTTGAAAAAACTCGCAGACGTCATTATTTTTGTCTTCGATCTTAGCGGCTATAGCGGGTATTCCATCAAGAAGCAAGAACAATTATATCGAAACATTGGAACAGAAAAAAAGGTTTTGGTTTATCTCAGTAAATTAGACCTCACTGAAGAAGAAATATTGAGCGAATGGAAACATACATATTATTCAGTGGAAGAATTAAAAGAGAAAATTGGGGAAGAAGTCGAGAAGAAGGGCGCAAAAAGAGAGAGCGAAGATAAATCCGAACTATAGCTCTATAAATTCTGTCTTTAATTGCTT
>JACQNF010000056.1 GCA_016203215.1 Candidatus Woesearchaeota archaeon | reverse complement strand
GACTAGAAGTTAATTCAAGATTTGACTTTGCTTTATGCCCCTAACCATTTTTTTGGATGAGGCCAAGAGAGCCAAAAGCTTTATTAAGCTCATATTCACATTCATGGCCGAGGAGGTGAATAGTTAAATCGCCTCAAGATTTCTTGGTGATTTAGGAGGATAATGATGATCGTAACAAAAATAACTGTAGACCAATTAGTTAAAGATAATCCTAAAAAGAGGTATACTCCAGTTGGTTCTGACTTTGTTGGTGTTCTTAGAGCTGAACTGTCCAGTGCGGTTCACGCAATCACCAACGCAGCCGGTGGCTGGGATCATATGACATATAAACCTGAAAGATTTGAATATCCAATAATAGAAGATGCGCTCAAAAAAATGGGAGCCACACTCGGGACAGATTTAACTTTTCTCAGAAACACAGGATTGAGAGTCCACGTTTATGATCCTTTTGGAGAATACGGTTCTCTCGCTCATCTCAAAGGAGAAGTAGCCATCTACAAAGTTACACCTCTTCGGGAAGGAGCAAGATGACGTTTTTGTCCATCCTATTTTGTACTCTTATTACAAACTTTTCTTCTTCCGTGCCTCTCGTTTTAGCCAGCTGGTATATTGAAGCAAGATCTCTGCAGTATCTAATTTCCCGCGCCTTTCTTTAACAGCGTCAGAAATGAGGTGAAACTGGTCATTTGCCCTGATCACAAAGTCTGCTTCTAAGAGCACGGGATTTTGTGTTTCCAACGCTTGGTCGACAATTGCTTTCTTTGCTTGACCACGGAGCTCAATGTTATTCCAGATTGCATTCCAATCTCCGGAAAATTCCTTCACTCGTCCTGCCATTCGTTTGAGGATGTCGGAATTTCCGTTGCGTAACTCTTCTGTGATCTCAAGGGTATCGGTGATGGGGTTATACACCATCAGATCAACAAAGGCGCCTTCTTTTAGCGGGTCTTCATCCCATTCTTTTCGAACTTCCGTGATCCGAAGTATCCTCTTGAATTTCTTTAATCCCGAAATCACGGGATTTACGGTGATGATAACATCGATTGCCTTAAATGAGGTTTTGGGCACGCCGATATCGTTAACCACGCGATCGTACACTCCATATGGCGAATCCGCATGGATCGTTCCCGCAACAACATTTGCGGCCGCGCCAACACGCATAGCTTCAAAGAGAGCGATCGCTTCTTTCGATCGAACTTCTCCGACGAAAATTGCGGAATCTCCCAAACGGAGGGTGGAACGGATTCCGATAGATGGTTCAACCTCTGAACCCGGCGAGCTGAGCGCGGAAGCGACCTTCAGAGATTCGACATTGTAGCCAAGTTTGCGCAACGATTCTTGAGGCAATTCAAATGTATCTTCAATCGTTAACACTCGAATCCGGCGCATGATCTCAACGAGGATCGATCCCAGAAACGAGGTTTTTCCACTGCTTCGAGTTCCAGCGACGAGGATCGTTGCGTTATTGTCGATGAGAAAACTAATCAACCCTGCGGCAAGCGGGTCCATAAATCTGATCTTTGGCTGAAGATAGAGTGGGAACGTCCAGGGGTAATCACGATGTCGACGAAAAGAGAACGCCAAGCCGTTTGGGCTGAGCGGCGCGGTAATCGCAGATACTCTCGAGCTGAATCCAGTGACCTTTAATTCGGTGTCAAGGATGGGATTGGCTTCATCCAGCGGGCGGCCGGAGATCAAACGCAACTTCGTTGCCCAGCTTTCAACCTCTAATCGTGTGGGATAAATATTCGTTGCGCAATCACCGTAATCTTGATGGACAATAAATAGGGGCAGTTCGCCATTTGGCGCGTTGATGTTTACGTCTTGCACTTTTGGATCGGAGAGGATAAGCTCAATCAACCCGAAGCCGACAGTATACCGAAGTAAAGCCTGTGCAAGTTGATCCACTTTATCATCGTTGAGATTATAATTTCGTTGAGTTATCAGGTCGTGGAGGAGATCCTTGCCGATGGAAAGAAAAACTTCACGCATGCGTTGTGGGTCGACAAATTCCTCTCGTGTGGGCTTATGTTCAGACATGATCCGCTTCGCGTCATCAAGCAGCCCGTATTCATCTTCGCTGAACTGAAATTCTGGAGGAGTGAGATGGTAGATTGTCTTGATGTCATTCTCTGGTTGGAAGATATTTACCTCGCAGGTATCGGGGCCGGCGTTAAAAGTGTAGGTCTCGAGTAAATCTCCTTCAGGAAATTCCGTCACTAATTTTGTGTACATGAAATCTGGCCGAGTGGTAGGACGGAAGACGTTGCCATAAATCACTCGTTCGCCAAGATGATATTCTTTGCTAAAGGGGAGAAGAAGAGCAATCAGTTGAAGCTGTTCACATAGTCCGCTGACATTCTGGATGATTTGAACGAAGCGCTCTTGAGCGGCCATCTGGCGAGGGTCAATTGACGTTTCTAGTTTTAGTTTCTCTTGGCGTTCTAACCGTTTCAGTTGGACGTAGGCCGCAAAAGGATCATCCTTGAGCTTTTTGGAGATGAGACGTTGAAATTCAGCATAACCTCCTCGGACATAACGTTCCGTGAGCGGATTCGTGATTAGATGCGCATAACTTGAACGATTCTCACGATTGAGGCGTCGGTAGAATGTTGCCAGTTCAATGAGCAGTTTTGTCTGAGAGAAATCATATTCGTATTCACGTTGCTGAGTAAGGATGATTGTCGTCACACCGCTGTTCTCGAGAAGCAGGTCGATTATCTTTGAAAGACACACGTCGCTATATTCAATCGACGGTGGGACGGTGCATGTTTCCATCGAAACTTTGAGGATCTTATTTTCTCCTTCGTGGTACGTCTCGTATGAAAAGCAAGGCTTCTGTTCATCTACCATAGATTTTGGGAGTGGAAAGTAAAGTTTATTATACTTTCTAAATGAACTAGGTATTTAGTTTGCGAGGATGATTTTGGAGGTGGGTCATTGGTCTCGTGGAAGATATAGTTGTTCTAACGAGAGTCAATTGCCAACATAATACTACTCTGGAATACTCACATAACTTTATTATCCCCTCTTCCTTCATCAAGACTGAAGAGGTATGGTTACAGTTCCACCGGCGGCTCCTGGATTCGATATGAACACCCTCTACGTTGTCGTAAAAGGGCTTGAGAGCAAGGTCAATAATCTCCTGCGGCAGATGGATATCTTTAAGAATGATTACATCAAGAAGAATGCGGATCTCAAGAGGGAAGTGAAAGTGTTAACGGATGATCTTCTTGATCTAAAGCGCGATCATGACGGCCTGATGCAGAAAATGGACCTTGTCGTCAAGGAACTACGTCAGACGGCGGGGGTTGAACAAGTTTCTCTTCTCCGGCGTTATGTTGATCTTTGGAATCCTATTCATTTCGCGACGCAGCGTGATGTCGAACGAATCGTTGAAGCAAAATTAGCGGAGCATCATCACGGCGGGCATACTGTTCCTGTTCCAGAAATGAAAACTGAAAGAAGGTGAAAATGATGGCATTATATCCTCCACAGAATACTGATGTTAGTTCTGAGATGATGCAATTACGTAGCTCGGGCATGGACGACTCTGAGATCATGGCAGAGATGACACGACGAGGTTATCGTCCCGATCAAGTGAGCGCGGGATTAAGTATGCTTGATCAAGGTCCGCCCTCTCCAGAAGGGATGGCGTCGCCGTATCCCGAGATGGGCGGTTATGCTCAACCACAGATGATGATGCCGCAATCTCAAGAAAGCATCGCGGGGTATGAACGCATTGCAGAGATTGCTGAGAATATTATAGATGAGAAGTGGGATCAATTGATCTTAGAAGTACGAAAGATCGTAGAGTGGAAAGAGAAAGTGGAAGAGAAACAGCGTCAATTGATGAATGATGTGCAGAAATTGAAAGATGATTTTAAAGTTCTTCATCAAGGTGTTCTTGGAAAATTAGATGATTACGACACGCGGATGCGCGATGTTGGAACGGAGTTAGGCGCCGTCGGTAAAGTGTTTAAAGATGTGATCCCTGAGTTTGTCGAGAACGTGAAAGAACTCTCGTCGCTGACAGGAAGGATGAAACGGAAGTAAAGTGTCTTGCTATCACAAGATGTTCTTGGTTAACAACAGGGTAAACTCTTCAAGATTTATTTCTACTTCGCATTACTTCCGCTTAACAGTGCGATGGCGAAGACGGCGATGGCAAAGAGAATGATCATCCCCAACACCTTAGGATTAGCTAAAATTCCTGTAATGTTTGCCTGAAAGCTGGTTGTTGCCACGCCAGTGCTGGCATTGACGATAGTGGTTTCTCCCTGAAACGCTTGTTCGGTAAATGATTGCCCAAAGACATTGCCAAACGCCGCGAAGACGATGACAAGACCGATGCCAATAATCACCCACATGATTGACTTGTCTGAAGCGAGCGCACTAAAAATGTTTTCATCTTTTGCACCGAAGACGCGGAAGACGAGCAAGAGAAGGATGAAGAAAATAATCGTCACAGCAAACCAAGGGATCATAAAATTGATCATCTGAATTATCGCAGGAGAGAGGATGCTCATGAACGCTACCACTGTAGAAATAACACTATCAATCCCGATGGATTTACCTGTTGCTCCCGTTTTCTGAAGGATCGCAAAGACAATCGCCCAGATGAAGATAAAAGGGAAAACAAAATCAAACGCTTGGAGCAAACTTAAGTCGAGGACGGTTGCCATGGTATTTTTTTCACAAGAAGAGAATGATTATACTCGTTCAAACCCTTTCTTCAATGCCTCCAATCCTTTCTTTAAACCGCCCATGACTCCGCGTCCTTCCTGCGTCGGCTCTTTGACAATCAGCCAGATGACGAGCCCAAAGACGAGAATCACGACTAACAATTCGGATAATTCTGGTGTCCACCAGGAAAACGCATCGTAAGGCCCATTCCAGAGATTGAGCGCAGAGCCGAAAATATAGACGACAAAACCGAGAGCAACGAGAGCGATGAAAGGAACGGCGCCTTGCGCAAATCGTGTACCGAAGACCCCCATCAATAAGAGAACCATGATTGCCGCAACACTGACCAGAGAAATGCTCGGCAACGCTTCATTCATCACTGCAACTGGGTCGTAGCCGAGGGGATACGTGCCAAGTATATGGGGAACGACGAAGAGAAGCGCCAAGACCAATGAAACAATGACGTTAAATTGTTTCTTCCCTTCTCCGAGAATCTTTATTTTCGCAAGCGTAGCGTAGACAATCGTAAAGACGAGAATAAACGGGAGGAAGAAATCTAAAACCCCGTACGTTTGAAAATATGTCGCTAATGTATTTAATGCAGTTACCATCGATCAGACCTCCTTTTGGTTTCACCCATCTATTTTGTATGGGTAATGATATCGTGTATCTATTTGTGATTCTCTTTGTAATTTTTATTTCTTTCCTTCTGACGACCCTCCTGTTGGTTTTGTGTCATGGGTCACATACCAGATGAATCCAAGGATGATGAGAAGGAATAACAGCCCTGCTGCCCATTCTGCATCCAGGTTGGTGAACATCAGGTAGAACACGCCGAAGACTGTCTCCAGCCAGCCAAGGGCATTGAGAAAAATGACGACGACACCGATGAACATCAGTACCATCAGAAATTTCACCCACTTTGGTGATTTCTCCAAGCTGAACTGCTGGTCAGCATAGAACGAACCGACAAGCATCAGGAAACAGATCGAAAGAACAAGAAGCAAGACGACATTCGCCATCACGCTGCTGATCACGGCCACTAGCTGTGCTGATGCAATCACCAAGAATGCGGTGACGAATGCAACCATGGCGTTGATATTCTTTTTAGTATATTCTTGATCTTTGACTTTCTCCACGCCGAGAATTTTTGTTTTTTCCAGGACTGCAAAGACAAGTGTGAATACCAGCAGGAACGGAAGAATAATATCATAAACGCCTAACTTTTCTAAGAACCCTATCACTCCACGAAATATGCTTTCTTCTACCATCGTATCCACTTCTTTGTGAGAGAAATTAAAAGAACGGACTATTTAAATGTTTCTACCGACCACAGACGGGAAGCGTAAATCGAAGCTTTTAAATAGTAGTATTAATTCGTGGAGGGTATCAAAGGGGTGCAAAGTCGTGATGAAAAAGTATGTTGTGTTTCGTGATGTACATCGTCGTAGTGCGATTGTCGCCGGCGTCATTTTCTTCTTGTTGCTGATCCCTTTATTCTCTGCTGCGGGAACGGCGTCAGTGTCGGTAACGGCGGAGAAAGACCATATCCGGCCATCAGAAACGGCAATCTTCCGTCTTGCTATTAAGAACACGGCTAACTTTGAGCAAACATACAAACTCATCTCCTATGATCGAGATTGGAACGTTGATTTTTCTCCTGCTAGTGATCGTCAAGTCAGTCTCGGGCCGGGGCAGAGCCACACGATCATGGTCAAAGTATCTGTGTCTCCCGCGGCGGTGCTCCTGCCTAACAGTTATGCGCCTATTCTGATCGTCAACAGCAACAGCGGCGAGGAAAAAGTAGAATTACCAATCACTCTTTGGCCAGAAACGCCGCAGGATTATCTTCCTGTCGTGAAAGTATCTATCGACATGAATGACAAGATTGTTCCTCTTAACCCAGTTTCCATCAAGTTGTTTTTGGAGAACAAGAATCCTCTTAATTTAGCAAATCTCACGGTTCGGCTGCAGAGCGAGATGCCCGAGTTTAATCAAGAATTGACCGTCGATCTTCCTCCCCGGGGGAAGAAAACAGTGGAGTTCTCAGTCATCCCAAGTGAAATCCAGCAGCCTAAAGAGTACACGCTTGTCTTTGTGTTAGAAAAGGAAGGTCAAGTCGTGAAAGGGTTCAATCGTAATGTTGAAGTCATTCCCGTCGTCTCTGATTTTGCTGTTTCTGTGCGTCAGGAAACTATTTTCTTGAAACATTTTTACGAGTTAAGTTTTACCAACAAAGGTAATGTTTTGAACACGCAGGAAGTGAAATATCCTACGACACTTTGGGCATCGTTGTTCACGCAAGGGGAAGGGAGGACCATTGTCGAAGAAAAACAGCGGTACTTAGCATGGCAGTTGACCTTAGCTCCGGGAGAAACGGCAACGGTCTCTTTCGTCGTCAATTTCCGTCTGCTCTTTTACCTCTTAGTGTTCGTGCTCATCGTGGGTCTGCTCTACTGGAAAGTACGCTCGCCTGTCGCATTGACAAAGAAAGCGGCGACGACTCTTCATGAGGGAGAAGGCGCGCTTTCAGAAATTAAAATAACACTCGAATTAGAAAATCGCTCGTCGACACCGTTAAAAGAAGTGACGGTGACAGATATTGTTCCTGCAATCGTCAATGTTGAGCGCAGCCTTGATTTGGGCACGCTTCGTCCGAAGGAAATCACACATACAAAACACGGTACAAAAGTGACATGGTCTCTCGTCGAGCTTGATGCACACGAGCATCGGATCATTACCTATAAAGTGCGCGCAAAACTAAATATCTTGGGCACGTTCAGCTTGCCGCGGGCAGTTGTTGAATATGGCAAGGGAAAACGTCGTAAAGGAAAAGCATATTCTAACGTGTTTAAATTAGGTGTTGAGTAGGTGCGCTTCGCTTCTTGGTTTTTCTCTGTAATCGTAGCGACTTGACAATAAAAACATTTATATATGAGCTTGCCATTTTTGAAGTCAGGATTACCAATCAAAAAGTGAGGTTTAAATGGTGGAGAGGGTGTGACTATGAAGGACTTTTTT
>JACQNF010000060.1 GCA_016203215.1 Candidatus Woesearchaeota archaeon | reverse complement strand
TCTGTGTGTGCTAGGAAGTTACTACCGTTCATCATCCTTGCGTCAGTTGGTGTTCACTACCGTCATTGCGCTGTCCACTGTAATGATTCACTGATGAAAGCATACATTTATAAAATACGCGCTCCATTTTCAGAAAAAGAAAGGCTGGTGGTACGGCCTTAACGAATACCACGGAGTTAGTAAAAATGGAAGGAATCGTAAAATTTTTTAACCGAAAGAAAGGGTTTGGGCTCATCCATGGGGATGACGAAAAAGATTACTTTGTGCATTTTACGGCGTTGCCGCGGAAAATGTTCTTGCGGGATAACGATCGAGTGTCATTCGAAGCCGTAGAAGGCGAACGCGGACTTAAGGCCGAGAAAGTTCAGTTGCTTCAGAAAGGCAGCGAACGCATGGGCGCTTCAGCTCCTGCAGAAAAAAGTCCTCAGTCGTACGACGAAGGAGACGATGATGATGACGGCGACGATGACTTTGACGGTGAAGAAGAACGGGACGAATGAATAAGTCCCTTTTTGTTTTTTCTTTTTGCGAAAAATCCCCTCTCCTCTATTCAAAAATTCTTAATTAAGAATCCCACCAAAATATTGAGTTAGCCAGCTCTATTTCTTAAAAAAGAGAATCATTCATTTTTCGACTTTTAAATCAAAACACATCCTAAACGTCCCAGGAGAGAACTGTCCGCATTTTACTTTCCGCACGATGCGGAGGGAATGTCGAGCATTTCGTGCAATTTCCTTAATCCTCTGAGCGTATGCAGGAATATCTTTCTCTTCTAGAAATGCGTAGAGGTGAATCATCCCATTCGATCTGATCCTCGATAACGCCAAAGGAAGAAACTCCTCACCGGTCTTAGGGAGGGGCATGGCGATGCGATCAAATGTGCGCTTTAATTTTGGCAGAACTTCAAGGACATTGCCATAGTGGAGAGTAATTTTATGCTCTAGGCGGTTTGTATGAATATTCTCGTGTGCGTAAGCATGGGCTAACGGATTCAATTCTATCCCATAAATCTGACGCGCGTCGCTATTTTTGGCAAGGACCAGTGGATATGGCGCAGCACCGGAAAACATTACTAACACCTCTTCTCCTGGCTTGATCATCCGCGCGAGACGCAGCCGCTCGTGCGCGGAGCGCGCAGAAAAATAGGTTTTCTCAAGATGAAGCTTCAGCTCAATACCGTTCTCCTTATGAACTGTTTCCTTGCTCTTCTTTCCAGCAAGAATACGCACCGTCCGTGTCCGAAACTCTCCCCCGTGCGCCCGCTCTTTTCGAACGACCGTGTCAATAGCGCGATGGACTTTGAGGTATGCCTCTGCAATGGATTTCTCTTTTGCACTCAGTTCGTCGGGAATTTCAAGAATAAGAATCCGTCCGACAATTTCCTGCGACCGAGGAAGAAGCTCCATCTCTTGAGGATTCAATATTCCTTTGAGAAGTTCATCGATCGTTTGAGGCTTCTCGCGCGCAGAAAATGAAATCTTGGTCTGGACCACCTTTGCACGAGGCACAACCGCTTTTTGAATGATCGGAAAATAGATCATTCCCATTTCCTTGACGGGAAGAAAGTCGGGATGCACTAACTGTTTCTTGACGAGATATTCTTTCACTGCTTGAGCATTCCGCAGTTCCGTGTATGCAGCAAACATAGGAAATACAAAGAAAAGGAGAAATATAAATGTATCTAATTACTCGGCTTCATCCAAAAAATGGTTAGCGGCATAAGGCAAAGTCCAATCCCGAATAAACCTCTGGTCGACAAGGGGGACGCCCCCTACGGGGAATGTCGACAATTCCTTCGGGGGATACAAGGACTTTGAGCCGCTAACCTGAGCAAGAGCGAATTTTTGGATGAAGCCTAATTACTCCATCTTTATTTCCGCTTTAATCGCATCATATACACCAGGATAGGTATAGATATCCAGAAGCTGAGTGTGGAGGACGGAAAATGTCGAACACATTCCCTTGACAAGGTACTCTTTTGACCCTTCAAGCTTTCCGTTTTTCTCAAGCACAATGCCATCTCCTTGCTCTCCATCCATCTCACAACCAGTACCGATAATCGTCGCCACGGGAATTGCAGGAGGTTTACCAGTCTTGAGCTTGTTCATAAAGACGCTGTTCGCGTTCATGTCATTACATTCTCTCTGTTCGCCGACAAGGTCACAGTATTCCGCCACATCCCCCTCTACTCCTTGGTGCGGAGTGCCGATCGTGATCAGCTTGGCAACGTTGCTTGCACCAAAAATCTGGAGATATCTTCGAGCAACTAAACCTCCCATGCTATGGGCCACAATAATCACCTTGGGCCGCCCTGTTTGAAATTGGACGGTGTCAAGAATCTCTTTAAGACGCAGGGCATAGACATCAATGTTCTCACTCTTGGTCTGCACGACAACATAGTTTTCCGGAGTTTGAAAAAGATCAACGTAATAACTTGCTTTTATCGTCATGGGGACGTTAAAGAGACCAAATTCCCCGTAAGGTAAATCTTTCTTAGTGTACAGCGATACTGCCCCCGCACTGACAAACCCATCTCTTTCCAGCCGCTGTTGGATGCCGTTAAACGAATCAAGGCTGTATTCATACGAGGTGTCCTTGTTAAAAGCGTGACCATGGAGGAACACGATAGGATAGTACGATGCGCTCGTCCGACAATTTTCGTCCGTACAACAGGCCATGCATTTGTTGTTGATACAGCATTGCGCAGGGGGTTCCTCAAATCTGATTTGTTCAACGGTTATCGTTCCTGATTCGGGAAAGGCGACCTCTTGCACCGCCACGGGAGTAATGGTTATACTCGCATTCGATGGCTGACACTCTTCTGGCACACCTTTCAGAACCTCAAGAAGCACGGCGGGAACGAGATCGTACTGCGGAAATGAAGTTGTTTTCTTCGGCCTGCCGAAAGGAAGAAGTTCTTTGAAAATGACGGCGTGAGGTGATGTTGCAGGAATCTCAGTCAAGAGGCCATTCCTCTGTACTTGCCGGGCATTGGCCGCCAACGTCTTGATCGTTTCGGCAAATTCAGCCGTTGCAGGATACTGCTGGGCATCTGCCTCCTGTTCCAAAGAAGATTTCACCGAAGAAGACAAAACACGGAGATCATGGACAAAAGTACAAACACTGCCGGCGTTAACGGGATCTTCCTGCGCCAATTTCTCGACAGAAACGGTCGGAAGACACGACCCTTTTTCGTGACAAAATATCCTTGCAATGATGAGGGAATCGACTGCGCGTGAGATAACGTCATGGTTATGTTGAGAGCGAGTTTTATTCCACAACAGATCCATCCTCTGAAGCGCCGTCGTTGCTTGAAGTGATTTCACCCAGAGAGACGTTTTATTGTTAAACTGTTGAGTGATCAAATTGTGATTTTCCAGCTCGTGCTTTATTTCTTCCAGAAGAACAGTGTCGATGACATTGAGTGCGCTGAGGTTAGCCGCAAGAGCTTCGCTCTTCTTGAATTTGAGAAGAGAAGCTCCATATTCACCCAAACTCTGGTCAAGTGAGATCAACACCGTTTCGATCTGTTTTTCTTTTTCAGCAACAATATTTTCACGCAAGGCAGCTGCCAATTGCCCATAGTCTTCTCGGTTCCATAACTCCTCTAAGTCCAGAAGCCGATTGTTCCACTGGCGGATGACTTCTTCTGCACGGGTGAGATCAGCCATGAACGGTTCGATCTCTACCGTCTTGTTGATGCTTCGTATTGCCGCACGCGTTTCTTCAACAGTCATTTGATATTGATGTACTTTGGCAAATTCTTTGTTTACCGTTGTCAGTGTTGCATTTTTCAGCACCTGATCTTCAGCGCTGAGGGCATACTCAACCATCACCAGCAGATTACGACTGGTGGACTGCTGTGTGGTGTGACAGAAAAATGTTTCAATGCCCGCACATCCTAATTCCACCCGCACGGGCATTGTTCCGTGGCCTTTCTCCGTGACAGAAATAGCAATATCTCTCTCCAAGCTTATCCCCGGACGGAGGACGGCCTCTTCCTCTACAAGTATCGTATCTCGCGCAAGATTGACGACACGGAGGGTGCAGGAAGCACTGCAGAACGGATTTGTAGTTACACTTGCCTCGACCCGAATCACCCCTTGTTCCCCGCTGACAACCTGAAGCAGCAGGGGGGATACATCCAGCTTAACGACAACATTATTGCCCAGAAGGAAATTGAGATAGAGGTAGAGCTGTGTGCCAAAAAGAGAAAGGAGCAAAGTGGACACGACGAGAACGGCAATTGTTATCTTCCGATGCTCGTTCCAAAGCCGGAGCAGCCTCTTTTTCATCAAAGTTCATAAGATGAATACTCCCCTATAAATGTTACGTCCTCTTTGGCTTCGCCCGGGTTCCTTTCCGATGGATCTCTTTTTTCGTCCTCGAAAGAAGCTCTTCTGCAACACAGGTAGTATGCACTTTGTAAGAGGCAGCTGCAAAGACAATGAGCGAAAATAGGAACAAGACCCGCGAGAGAATCCCCGTAACCAAGATCTGAAAAGAATTTAAGAAATCGATGATGACCGTTAAAAAGATAATGCCGAAAGCATACGCATGGAAAAAATTAATTGTTCGATATCTACATTCTCGATGAATGAGATACGAATTAAGATAGAACGTCGCAGTAATCGCCGCCACGAGGATTACCGCGCCGCCGACAAGTATTCGAGCAGAGCTCCCTATTAACCATTCTTGGATCACAATTCCACCTCTTTTTTTCTCCGATCATTCTGCGACCAAAAAAACCAGCCCGCAGGAACAAGTGCAATAAAGAAAGCGACAAATGAGACTGTCTTGGTGATGTTTGCAGTTTCCGCTTCCAGATGAATGAGACCACAACGTTCTTGCACAAAAGAGTTGTCATAGAGAGAAGGATCAATATTCTGATGTTCATTGCTGATGCATCCATACTGCCCTTGGTGGAACAAGAACGAAGGCAGACGCGTTGCCGCTCTCTCCGCATGTTTGAGCGAATAATTCTGGTTATAAATAAGGACGTAACGAGCCGATTCAATGGGAGAGTCCATCACGTATTTCCACCCTTTCAATGACGCCTCAACAAAGCGGCGTACTCTCTCAGGATGCTGCCGGATCAATTCTGATGAAGCCACGATCAATCCGTCGTGGTCAGAAATTCCATAATTGCCGGCAGAGAATACCCGTATCGGATAGTCCATCAACTCGGCTTTGATTGGAACATCAAATGACGAACCGGCGAAAACGTCAATGGTCCCGTTATAGAGGTGATCTGTGTCTTCTCCTACAGGAAGGATGTATACCTCTGAGGGAGAAATGCCTGCGTTCTCGAGAACACCGAGAACGACACTCCTCACCAAATCGGATTTCACACCGATGGTCCTCCTCCGGAAATCCTGCGGGCTCTTGATCGTGGAATTTGCCAGGACCGTAAAAACAAACGGAATTTTTTGGAATATTGCCGCAACTGCTTTGATGTCATGGCCTTCTTGACGGGCTTTTTTAAGCCCATCCAACGAACTGATGCCTAACTCATAGCCGTGGTCATCTATCTCTTGGCCAATGTCAGTGGTTACATTTCCTGCGATGAAACGGACATCAAGATTGTAGTCATGAAAATACCCTTTCTGCTCAGCCGCATAATACCCTGCAAAAAGAAAGTCGTGAGAATAATACAGTTGAAGACGGACGATCGGAGCATCGTGTGCAGCGGATGCGATTGCCGCAAAGAGAAAGAGGAACCCCAAAAAAAGAAACATTTTTCCAAAAAAAGACTGCTTGCGCCCCCTGCTCAGGCGACCCGCGTAATCACATTTCTGATATTGCATTTTCATGATTTTCCTCCTCGTGAACCCAAACTTGGAACGAATCGCTGTAATTTGATCAATTGTTTCGTGAACGCATACGTTAACGTCATGAACAACAGCGAAATGAAGCTGACCGTCCCCAAGACAAGATAAATTAAACCACGCTCAGAACGCTCCCTCTTGAGAACAACGATAGAACGAGTTGCTTCTGTTTCTCGACCATCATATTCTGCTTTTACATGGATGACATAATTTCCACTCTCTAAGTAAAGAGGGACGTAGATGCTCTTAACAAAAGTTGCAGAAGTCTGCACGGCCACGGTTTCGCTTAGTTCGAGAACGTCTTCACCGTCTATTGTCCTCAGGATATATCGTAAGATGACATCTTTAGGATGCAGCAGCCCATGGTTTACCACTCGCGTCGTGGTCACGACTGTTCCGCCGACGTTGATTTCTGCGTATTCGGAAAGAAGACCGACGCTGAGACTGAGTGCGGGAGGGACGACGGATGAAGGAGGCAAACCGACGGATTCAGGTTGACCTACCGAAAGAGAAGGAAAGAAGAGAGATACAATAGACAGCAGTACTAGAACGGACAACACAACCCGATGGAGGGGCTGCAACAGTGATAATAGATATAATTTCATGGGAGATTCCTCCACTTTTCTTTCTGTTTCTCAATCTCGCGCCCGATCTCCTCTAACTCCAGGAATTTTTCAATGGGGAGGTGATCTTTTCCAGGAACAGTCATTGCTGAGCCACCTGTTTTTTTATCTGTCACCTGCATCCGAGTGGATGTTCTGCGCTTCTGCCATTTTGTGAGGAGAATAAAGACGCAAAGCGTGAATATTACTGCAAATCCAATCTCCAAGAACACCAGGGAGAGGCTTTCTTTCGTTCTTTCTGTTACTTGGAAGAAAGCAGAGGCTACGGCAGTCTGGTTGTCCGCATAATTGATGCGCACAAGAATAACGTGCTCTCCTGGTACCAGTCCAGGCAGGGAAAAGTTCAGGGAGATAACCTCTTCCTGATAGACGGAAATGGTTTCGGACGATCCGGCGAGAGAATTGTGTTTCATAAACGACGCGTTCTCGCGAAATAGGTCAATAGAGAGATTGACCGAGGTAGCAATGTCCTCGCCCCGAAACTTATCCAAGTAGATCTCTAAAGGAAGCGTGGCGGTGTCTGTAGTTACCTCCAATGTTTCAAGAGGGATGATGATCGTTAAGTCGAAGAGAACTCTTTCGGGAATTTCTGTTTCTACTTCCTCCTCAACCTGACGTGGAAGGGGAAGACATCGCCCTCCCTGCTGAACTGTTCCTGTAGGACAACCCTCGCCACCGCTGCCGCCGCCACCACCGCCGCCTGCTGAAACGGGTGCGGGTGCGGCCGCTTCTGCTACTGTCCCCCGCACGGCAGAGTGGTTCATGCCGCTGACAGCAAGCGTTCCGTTAAGATCTCTACACGTAATGCCATTGATGGTTACGCCCGTGGTATTTCCAAGGCAGGAAGTGAAATCAGTTTCATTCGCTCCTGTACATCCAGAACTAACTTCAGAAATAGAGCCGATCTCCGCATCTTTGGCACAGAATGAGACAAACGAATTATCAACGAGAAACAAAGATTTTGTCTCGTTCTGTCCGAGCTGATCACTCACGTTCACGATAAAGTATGTTGATGCTCGTTCAAGGGAAACGCGACTGAGATCCAGCGCTTGTGCGGTAAAGTTATGCGAAAAGTTGAGCAAAAGCGTTGTTCCGTCGTGGAACGCAATGTCTTGCTTACCGGTAAAGGTATTTCCTGTGACCGGCGTTCCATTAATCGTGATATTGAGCGCAGATATGCCCGTAGTCGTAACATCTGATTCATTTCCGTGGACAGTATCGGTATCATCGGGGAGACTATCATTATCGGCGTCACTGAAACTGATGTTAAACGTCGTTCTTTCGGAAGTATTGCTGTGGCCAAAACTATCATTCGCTGAAAAGACTACCTCGTATCTGCCGTTAAGGATGGGTGTCGTGAATGAGCCGTTGAACTTATCGCCAACGCTGAGCGCAAGGGAAACAATCTCTACTGTGCCGTTAGGGAATGTAATTTGACCTTCCACCCTACTGATCGTAGAATTGTCTGTGACATTGACTGCTAATTCCGCGGCGATAGAATGATTAAATACTGTCCCATTGGAAGGAATGCTTCCGGAAACTGCTGGTGCACGCGTGTCGTTGATGCTGAAAGAACGGCTGGTTTGGTTAGTGTTGCCGGCAGAATCATTTGCTTCTAACCGAAGGAGGTATGTGCCATTTACACTCAGGACGCTTGAGGGATAGAGGATAGTTCCACTGGAATTGGTCGTCTGCGTCAGCAGTGTTCCATTAGGGAAGGTGATGTTAAACACGACAGATTCAAGATTCTCATCGGATGCAGACCATGAGATGTTGATGCTGTCCTGCCCTTGTTCGATCACCGAATCATTAAGGGAGATATTCAAGAGAGGAATCCGTGTGTCGTTGACAGCAAACGAACCGACGCTCTCGTTGCTATTTCCCACAGAATCGTTCACAAATGCTCTCACTGAATACGTTCCCATTGCCGTGAGATTTTGTGGGGTGAGAGTGACGTTCGCTGATTCTGCTGATGAACTGAGAAGAAGCGTACCATTGGGATAGGTCACGTTCAACCTCGTCTGATTCAGGTTTGTATCATTGGTCTGCCATGAGAGATGGATGCTGCTCACATTTGACTCTAACTCCGTCTCATTAAGCGTGACAGAAAGATGTGGTTTTGTTCCGTCCACGGTGATTGTCCTCGAGACCGTAGAGTTGATATTACCTGAAGAATCGTTGGCATACGCTTGAAATTGGTACGCACCATCTGCAACCCCAGTTTTTTGGACAGCGCACGAGGTATTGCCTACACCAAACGTCATCGTCTCATTTATTCCAGCAAAATTCAACGTGCACGATGCGACTCCCACAGCATCGCTGACACTAATGTTGATTGTAAATGTTGTGTTGACAAAGGAAGCATTTTCAGGAGTAGGATTAACAAAAGAAACTAAAGGGGGGGTTTCGTCTATACTTACATTCACCAAGAAAGTTGTGCTTGTCTGATTTTTATTCCCTGCGGAATCATTTGCTTCCAGACGGGCGAGATACGTGCCTGATGCAACTAAGACTGCGGGAGAGTAAAGAATCCTTCCACTCTCATTGGAGGTCTGCATCAGCAGTGTTCCATTTGGATACGTGATGTTCAACGTAGTGTTCTGGAGATACGAATCGTTGACCTGCCACGTGATGTTAATTGAATCTTCTTCAAACGCCAAGACAGAATCGTTAAGGGAAAGATTTAACGAGGGATAAATGGTGTCTACCGTAAAGTTCTGTGTCTGCGTCTTGTTCTCGTTGCCAGAAGAATCATTCACATATGCGATAAAAGAATGATTGCCTTGAGCTAATGATGTTTTGGTGGCATTACAACGTACACTCGTGCCAGAGCCGTTGGCAGTCATGGTTTGGTTTGCGTCGTCAAAAGTAAGCGTGCATGCACCAACAGCGAAATTATCGGTAACGGTTACATTGATGATTGCCGTGGTAGAATTCAGAAACGTGTTGTTTGCAGGCGTAGGGCTCACAAAATTGATTGTTGGTATTCCAATATCAGAAACAGTAAATGTAGTGTTAGTTTGATTTGTATTTCCCGCAGAATCATTTGCTTCCAGACGGGCGAGATACGTGCCAAGAGCTGTAAGTTCGGTGGAAGAATAAAAGATTGCCCCGCTCGTGTTCGTCGTCTGCGTCAGTAGTGTGCCATTTGGATACGTAACGTTCAGTGTGACATTTGCCAAATTACTGTCATTTGCCCGCCAGCTAAGGTTAAGAGAATCAATGTCAAAGATGAGGGCTGAATCATTCAGAGAAATGTTTAATGAAGGCAAGATCGTGTCAACGGTTACCGTTCTTGTCTCGGTCTGGTTCTCGTTGCTGGAAGAATCGTTGACATAGGCCTTGAACGTGTGTGTCCCTTCACCAAGAGATGTTTTGGTGGTGTTACACGTCACGCTCGCACCGGAACCAACTTTAGTCATCGTCTCGTTAACACCGTCAAACGTTAAGGTGCAGATGCTGATAGCAACACCATTGGTAGCGGTAAGATTGATATTCACACTTGTAGAGTTGAGGTATGTATTGTTCGCGGGCGTGGGATCGACGAAGTCAATGGTAGGGGTTCCAATATCAGAGACCGTAAACGTCACTGATGTTTGGTTCATATTCCCCGCAGAATCATTTGCCTGCAAGCGCATAAGATATGTTCCGGTGGCGTTAAGTTCAGACGGGGAATACAGAATTGCCCCGCTGGAATTGGTCGTCTGTGTCAACAGCGTGCCGTTGGGATACGTGACATTCAATGTGACATTCGCCAAATTGCTGTCATTTGCAAGCCAGCTGAGGTTTATGGAATCAACGCTGAAAATGAGAGAAGAATCATTGAGAGAGAGGTTTAATGAAGGTAAGATTGTGTCAACGGTTACCGTTCTTGTCCCGGTCTGGTTTTCGTTGCTAGAAGAATCGTTGACATAGGCCTTGAAGGTGTGCGTACCTTGAGTGAGGGATGTTTTGGTTGTATTGCAGGCCACGCTTGTGCCAGAACCGTTCTTCGTCATCGTCTCGTTGACGCCGTCAAATGTTAAAGTGCAGAAGCTGATGTCTCCATTATCCGTGGCAGAGATATTGATGACGATGGAGGAAGAATTGAAAAAGGTATTATTTTCGGGAGTTGGGCTAACAAAAGTGATTGTTGGAAAAAGAGTATCTGAAACCGTAAACGTCGCATTGGTCTGATTTGTATTTCCCGCGGAATCATTCGCTTGCAAGCGTAGGAGATATTTTCCTAAAGCCGTGAGTTCGGCGGGAGAATAAAAGATCGTCCCGCTGGAATTGGTCGTCTGCGTCAGTAGTGTGCCATTGGGATACGTAACGTTCAGCGTGACATTGGCCAAATTGCTGTCATTTGCCCTCCAGCTAAGATTGAGAGAATCAATCCCCCGTTCAAGACTGGAATCATTGGTGGAAAGGTTTAACGATGGAAGAATCGTATCTACCGTAATGGTTCTTGTCCCGGTCTGGTTTTCGTTGTTCGAACTATCGTTGACATATGCCTTAAACGTATGCGCCCCTTGCGCTAAAGAAGTTTTAGTAGTATTACAGGTCACATTCGTACCTGAGCCAACTCTGGTCATCGTCTCGTTAACACCGTCAAACGTTAAAGTGCAGATGCTGATAGCAACGCCATTGGCAGCAGTGACGTTAATCGTGACGTCCGTCGAATTGAGAAACGAATTGTTTGCAGGAGTGGGATCAACAAAATCAATGGATGGTTTTTCAGTATCGGAAACCGTAAACGTCGCATTGGTCTGATTTGTATTTCCCGCAGAATCATTTGCTTCCAGACGGACGAAATATGTTCCCAGAGCCGTAAGTTCGGAGGGGGAATAAAAGATCGTCCCGCTGGAATTGGTCGTCTGCGTCAGTAGTGTGCCATTGGGATACGTAACATTCAAGATCGTGGTGTTAAAGTTGGTGTCCGTCGCAAACCAGCTGATGTTAACGGAATCGCGATTAATGATTAACGAAGACGTATTCACGGAGACGTTCACTGCGGGAGCGAGCGTGTCAACCGTAAATGTCCTTGTAGAAGTTTGATTCTCATTGTTGGAGGTGTCATTCACATACACCTTGAACGTGTGCACTCCTTGCGCAAGCGACGCCTTAGCGGTGTTACACGTCACGCTCGCGCCGGAACCAACCATCGTCATCGTTTCATTGACGCCGTCAAAAGTAAGTGTACAGCGACTGAGGGCATTGTCGTCTGTTGCCGAGATGTTGATTGTAGCGCTACTAGTGTTTAAGAACGTGTTGTTTGCCGGTGTTGGGTCGACGAAGCCAACCGATGGTTTTACAGTATCGACAGTCATATAGGTTACATTCAAAAGAAGAACGTCAAAACTCCACGTCTGTGTTCCAGAGACACTCCGCTGCGCTTGAGCTTTAGCGATAGCCCTCGTCGTCCCGACGCCAAAAAATTGGGTGCAATTCCAGTTCTCGCTGCCCGTGACATTGATGCAGGTCATGGCCGAATCTTCGGTGGCCACACACGTCGCCGCGCTGTCATTCCACGATGATCCATCATTGGCATCAACACCGACGGTGCAGGTATGATCAGAGCCAGTACAACTAGCGCCGCTGCACCACATTTTATAGCAGAGAGAAACTGCTTTGATGCTGGCGCAATTTAAAATGCTGGAATTAGAAAACGTGCTCTTGACACCTGCGTAGGTCTTATTGCTTCCCTGCCGGGAGTTATCCCCCATTTCAACACTCGTATCATCACAAAATAGTCGGTCGCCGGCATCTTGACAACTATTGCTGGGATACGTCCCATTGCAAGAGAGATCAAACAGGTTCTGCGTCTGCTGTGTGGATTGCCGCGCGCATATCTGCGTACTCAAGTCAGTCATCGCTCCCTCTACCAGCATCGCCACTCCCAGCGCCACTGAAAGCAGGAGAAATAGTCTACCTACTACATCGCACTTTTGTCCCATGATTCACGTATTCTTTCCTTTTCTACGGTTTTATAGCTGTCTTTGACGAAAGAAAACAAAAATCACAGTTAGTTTACCCAACTCTAAATACCGCTTTTAGCACCGTCGAATAGGATTTCCCAGAACATCGAAAGTAAACACAAGAT